>CADAPI010000049.1 GCA_902789705.1 uncultured Ruminococcus sp. | reverse complement strand
TTCCACCTTTTCAACTCTCTGCTTGTCGAGCTTTGAGATGTGAACGAGTCCGTCCTTGCCCGGAGCGATCTCAACGAAAGCACCGAACTGCATTATTCTAACTACCTTGCCCTTGTAGATAGCACCTACTTCAGGGTCCATAGCGATTGTTCTTACGATCTGGAGAGCCTTGTCTACCTTGTTCTTGTCGATACCTGAGATGAATACTAAACCGTCATCTGAAATGTCGATCTTAACTTCGCATTCAGCTGAGATCTTCTGGATTACCTTACCGCCCTGTCCGATTACTTCACGGATCTTGTCTACAGGAATCTTTGTCTGTACCATCTTAGGAGCGTATTCATTTACGCTTTCTCTTGGCTGTGGGATAGCCTTGAGCATGATCTCGTCGAGGATGTAGATACGAGCCTTTCTTGTCTTTTCAAATGCTTCCTTGATAATCGGAATTGTAAGACCGTCAACCTTGATATCAACCTGGATAGCTGTGATACCCTTGTGAGTACCGCCAACCTTGAAGTCCATGTCGCCGAAGAAGTCTTCGAGGCCCTGGATATCAACCATTGTCATGAAGTCGTCTGAATCAGGCTTTGTGATAAGACCGCATGAGATACCAGCTACAGGAGCCTTGATCGGAACACCTGCATCCATGAGTGCGAGTGTTGAACCACAGATAGAACCCTGTGATGTTGAACCGTTTGAAGAAAGAACTTCAGAAACGAGTCTGAATGCATATGGGAATTCTTCTACCGGCGGGATAACTGGTTCAAGAGCTCTTTCAGCAAGAGCGCCGTGACCGATCTCACGTCTTCCCGGACCTCTGCTTGGCTTTGTTTCACCAACTGAGTATGAAGGGAAGTTGTACTGGTGCATATATCTCTTTGTATCTTCTTCGTCAAGACCGTCGATCTTCTGTGAGTCACTTACAGGACCGAGTGTTGCAACTGTAAGTACCTGTGTCTGTCCTCTTGTGAAGAGACCTGAACCGTGAACTCTCGGAAGGAGTCCTACTTCAGCTGCGAGCGGTCTGATCTCATCGATACCTCTTCCGTCAACACGCTTGCCTTCGTAGAGCCAGTTTCTTACAATCTTCTTCTGGAGCTTGTAGATACATTCGTCGATCATTGCGATCTGTTCAGGATACTGTTCGTCGAACTTTTCGTGTATTTCATCCTTGATAGGCTGAAGTCTTTCTTCTCTGATGTTCTTGTCATCAGTGTCGAGAGCTACCTTTACTCTTTCTTCTGCGAGTTCAGCGATAGCGTCGAAGAGGTCGTGGTCAACTTCCATTGATTCGAATTCGAACTTCTTCTTGCCGATCTGCTTCTGGATGTCGCTGATGAATGCAACCATCTTCTTGATCTCTGCATGACCGAATTCGATAGCTTCGAGCATTTTGTCCTCAGGTACTTCGTTTGCACCTGCTTCGATCATAACAATTTTTTCCATTGAACCAGCAACTGTGAGGTTGAGGTCATTGTGTGCTCTCTGTTCAAGTGTAGGATTGAGAACGAGTTCGCCGTCAACAAGACCTACGCTTACGCCGGCAACAGGTCCGTTCCAAGGAATGTCTGAGATAGAGATGGCAACTGATGTTGCGATCATGCCGACAATTTCAGGAAGGTTGTCAGGTTCTACAGCGAGAACTGTCATAACTACTGAAACGTCATTTCTCATATCCTTAGGGAAAAGCGGTCTGATAGGACGGTCTACAACTCGTGAAGTAAGGATAGCCTTTTCAGAAGGCTTGCCTTCTCTCTTTGTAAATGAGCCAGGGATCCTGCCCACTGAATAAAGTCTTTCTTCGTAGTCAACTGAGAGAGGGAAGAAATCAACGCCTTCTCTTGGCTTAACGCTTGCTGTTACGTTAGCCATAACTACTGTTTCGCCGTATCTTACCCAGCATGAACCGTTGGATAAGCCGCATGTCTTTCCTGTTTCTACAACGAGCGGTCTGCCCGCAAATGTTGTTTCAAACTTTCTGTAATTCTCAAACATTTTTTTCGCCTCCGAAAATTATTTTTCTTAAGGCAGTAAATTCAGCAATAAACAGAAAAACCGAACCCGCATGATTTCACCCTGCGGACGAGGGATAAGCTGCAGTACAGAGTCCGGAGAGCGCCGTACTTTATTCAATACATTCAGTTCCACTGTTTAATGCTAAATGATTACTGCCTTATTGGTGCCAGATGACAACTGTCTTAGAAAATAGTGCTAAAACGTTGAAAAGGCAGACGGATTGCTCCAGACTGCCTTTAAATTATTACTTACGTAATCCGAGCTTGCTGATAACAGCACGGTATCTTTCAACGTCCTTCTTCTGAAGGTAGTTGAGAAGGTTACGTCTGTGACCTACCATCTTGAGAAGACCTCTTCTTGAGTGGTGATCCTTCTTGTGAACCTTAAGGTGTTCGTTAAGATCATTGATTCTCTTTGTGAGGATTGCGATCTGAACTTCCGGTGAACCGGTATCCTTTTCGTGAGTTCTGTTAGCTTCGATAACAGCTGTCTTTTCTTCTTTAAGTAACATTTGCATTTCACCTCTTTAAAAATATTTACATGCCGCAACATAGAACAAGGAAGGTAAAAACTCCCGTTTCGGGCAAAATCCATGTTCCAAGTACACGGTACTTGTTTATTATATCACAAGTGCGTCATCTTGTAAAGAGTTTTATGAAAAAATATATCACGGAACCGGCTTCACAGGCAGTATTCACCTAATAAAAAAAGCATTGCAGAAGGTTATCCTGCAATGCTGTGATGATCTTACTGTCCGTTCTGCTTTGCCATAGCATTCAGACGGGCTTCTTCCCAGTTTTTATAGGCGGCATTGAATTCTTCCATGCCCATCGACTTTTCGTGGATGTACATTCCCTTGTAGCGGGAACGTGCCACGCCGTACGGTGCGAACTGGCCGTCGAACTGGCTTAAGCGGTCTGCGAAATATCCGTCGCCGTTGCTTACACGGCTCGGAGCAACTATCGCATGTTCTATAAGAAGCGCCTCAGCCTTCGCAAACAGATCATATCTCTGGCTGTTATCCTCGTCATATGTCTTCAGCGCCCTGTCAACAAGACCGGAATACTCTTCATAGAGTTTCTTTATATTTTCGTCCGTGCACTGATCCCAGAAACTGTAGGTGTTGCCGGCTGTAAACGGCTCTGCATAAGTTGCCGGATCGGCAAAATCGGCACCGTAGTTGCAGAGTAAAAGCCCGTAGTTGCCGCTGCGGCGTACAGCTGAAAGGAATCCGGTGTCAGGACCGCGTTCGATTATTACATCAACGTAGTCTGCTCCGAGGGTTTCTTCAAGCTGTTTCTTTACAAGATTGCACTCATCGATCCAGTTGATAAGTGCCGGGTTATACGGAAGGAGGACTTTTACAGGGAACTTTACGCCTTCGGCTTCAAGTGCTGTACGTGCCCTGTTCCTGCATTCCTGTGCAAGTGACCTGTTATGTGACTCGCCTGATGTTACGTTTTTAAAAGGATCGAGTTCAGTATAATCCTTTCCGCCTGTCTGAAGGAAAGTTGCCGGTGTGATCGTCTTCTGAAGAAGGATATCCGGATTGTACGGTTCATACACTTCAGCAAGAGCCCTCTTGTCAAGCGTATAAACGATGGATTTGCGGAAATCTTCATTTACCACGGCCTTCGCCCAGTTTTCAGGTTCATACTTTGATGCGAATTCCGGCTTGAAATTGAATCCGTAGAAATAGCTGTAGGCTATATCAGGACGCATACTGTGTACCTGGGAAGCCGCTTCAGAATTTTCCTGCCATTTTTCCATGGCGCTTAAACTTACAGGCACCATGTCCACTTCACCGCTCAGGAATTCCTCAGGTCCTATTTCGAAAACATCCTTTTTGAATTTTGCGTTTATAACGTCTATGTGAACATTGTCCTTGTCCCAGTATGTATCGTTCTTTACAAGAGTACGCTTTTCCTGAGGTATGAATTCAGTAAGTCTGAACGCACCGTTGTAGAGAATATTCTCTTTGCTGCGTCCGAACAGATCGCCGCATTTGGTCAGAAACTCTCTGTTTACCGGCATGTAGGATGAATAGGAAAGGCAGGTGAGGAAAAACGAACACGGCTGTTCCAGTGTGTAAACCAGTGTGTAGTCATCGACTGCCTTAACACCGATATCTTCCGGTTTCACCTCAGAAACGCGGGTGATCTTCTCGCCGTTTTCATCGACTGTACGCTTTCCGCCGTCGCTTAAGATCATGTACTCGGTATAGTCATAATAATTCTGCGCATTTTTAACTATGCCGCCGGTATCGTAAATGTACTGGTTTCCGGCTTCCCTGGCCGCATCATTTACATACTGTGCGGCAGCCACCCAGTCGTCAGCTTTGAGTTCAGCTACTTCATTTCCTTCGCAGTCCACCCACTTTACGCCTTTGCGTATTTTGAAGGTCCACTCAGTCATTTTATCGTTTGAATACCAGTCCTCGGCAAGTCCGGGAACAATGTTTCCGTATTTGTCGTAATCGACGAGACTGTCAACAAGATTAGAGCACAGTGCATAGTCAACCTCAGTATCCGTTTCCAGATAATTAAGCGTGGACACCTCGCCGAAATAGATCATGTCGTAGACATTCTTTTCAGAAACACCGGATTTCTCCTCCTTGTCCAGTGACGGAAGTGACTTTGAACATCCGCTTACAAGAAAAGCAGCAGCAAGCCCGGCTGCAGCAGTGCGCATCCATTTCTTTTTCATATTGAATTCCCCCTTATATCCTCATATCTTTGCCTGTTTTCTCATAGTATCTGCGTTTTGCTTCATACATATTTGACTCAGCGCTCTTGATAAGTTTATCCATATCAAGTCCTGATTCATAGGTGCATACACCCACAGCAGCGTGATAATTGTTTCTTGCCAGAGCCTCCTTGAAACGCTCAAGCCCCTCTTCAAGATCCTTTTCAGTTTTGCCGGCCCTGAAGAGAACGAATTCATCGCCGCCTATACGGTAAATATTATCTCCGCCGAACTCGACTTTCAGAGTATCGGCAATAAACCTGAGCATCTGGTCCCCGGCAGAATGCCCTTTGCTGTTGTTAAGTTCATGAAGTCCGTTGGCGTCTATATAGACACACGCCAGTTTTTCCTTAAGTGCATCTGTCTTTCCGATAAAGGCCTCGAAGCGGTTACGGTTCTGAAGACCTGTAAGCACGTCAGTATTGGCCTTTTCCTCGGCATCGGCAATAGATCCGCGGAACTCTTTAAGGAGCCAGAACAGATAGCCGATAATGATCAGTGCCACCAGTACTATCAGCAGATACATTCTGCTTCGTACCGGTGAAACTTCTGAAAACGCAGCGCTTTCAGGAACAACAACGACCATTTCCCATTCTTCGATGTCAATCGGAAGATAGCACATGTAAAGAGTTTCGCCGGCAGCTTTCGATGCAAAGACGGAGAAGCCTTTTTTACCGGCCATTATGCTGTCAATTGTCTCTGATTTTGAATAGTGTCTGTCGACCTGTCTGAAGGCAAGCTCATTTATATCGGTTATAGAAGAAGATGGCGAAGTGTCTATGATAACTTCCCCTGTCTTTCTGTTTACAACGTAAAGCCAGCCCTTCTTACCGTAAATATCCGGAAGCCAGGCCTGTGCCACGCCTGCAGCGCTTCCCTCACTGAAAAGAAGACCAATGCAGTATCCGCCTTCACGTATCTGAACGAAATTACGTATTTTGGTGCTGTATGAAGTAGGATCGTCCGAAACTGATGCACATATATGGTCTTTTAATGCTTCTTCACTTTTAAAGTCAAGTTCCCCGTCAGGATTCGGGCGGCGTCCCTTTGATGCGATAAGTTCATTGTCAGGAAGCAGCATGTAGATCTGTGTTACCTGATTGTTTATATCGTAATTGGAAAGATAGCCGTTGGTTTCAAGACTTTCCAGTTCTTCTTCGTTTCTTATCTGCCCGGCAATAACGCGAAGCATTCTGCGGTCATTTCTGAGACTTGTTTCAAGCGTGGAAATAGCGGTTTCCGTTTCTGATTTGAGGTCTACGTAGCACGAGTTCTCGGTTATTTTGTACATCCAGAAGGCAAACACAAGAACCAGAACGACCAGACTCATAAGCACGACTATTGTTGCAAGCAGATAGCGGATCTGTCGTCTTTTAAGAAAGTTAGATATTTTCTGATTTTTTATCTCACCGGACTTACCATCCCCGTTTTCCGGTTTTTTCTTTTTCATTGCAGTTTCACCCCCGCATTCGGTTGTCCCTTATCATAATTGTATTTTCAATAAATATAGCTTATTTTATTATATCATAATTTTTTCATATTTTCAAGCCGGAATTACAACATCAGACGTCAGGATGCTTCATACCACGCAAAAAGGCGGCACCGTGAGATTTTTTATCTCCCGGCACCGCCTGCTATACGATCAGTTTTCTTTAGATAAGGCAGCGTGGCTTCGCCCCGCCCCCAATGTTCAATAAACAAATCAGCGATTTCTTAGTTGTTCCAGAACATTTCAAAATCAGTACCCTCTTTTTCTGTGTAGTTTCCGTCTTTTTCAGAATAGGAGTAAGTGATTCCGCCTGAAGTATATAATCCGGCTGTATCAAGATATTCTACGCTTTCATTGAATTCCTTATTTTCGGAATAGTCCACATACTGTTCTCTGCTTATTATCATAGATACATCATCCAGTTCATACCAGTAGTAAAATCTACTGTTATCTCTTGTTACTTTTATCACGAATTCATCAGTCTCGGTATCGTATGAAAATACGCTTTCCGACGGCATAGCATTACAATGGTCAAGACTGCAGTATCCATTCCCGCCATTTCTTAATGTATAACCTGATACGATACAGTTATCTGCACCGTCACCGCACTTTACGAAAAGTTCTCTGACACCATCGTGATTTACATCGAACAGCGTGTATTCAAGTGTTTTGTTCTCACCTTCAGTTTCTTCCCACAGCAGTCTGATCTGTTCCTTATAGAGATTCTCTCCTGTCACCTGTGCTTCATTTTTCTCAGTTGCAGATGTTGTTTCCGAAGTCACTTCATTTTTCTCTTCCGTCGTGCTTTCCTTCTCTGCTTCTGTTCCTGCAGCTGCCTGTGCCTCTCTTTCAGCAGCGATTTCCCCCTTAACTGTTTCAACAGATGTAACTGCCGCTTTTGCAGCAGTTACTGTCACATTAACTGCTGTTTCAGAAACTGCGTTATCAGTACCCTGTGCCTCATTCAGTGATGTTACAACTGAACTGGTCACAGGTGCCCCTGCATCCAGAACGTTCGGATCTTCAGTGTTTCCGCGGTGAATTCCGAGTTTAAATATTCCGCATACAATCACCAGGCAGGCAGCTGCCGAAAGGAATACGATCCACTGCGGTTTTCTTTTAACTTCAACTATTTTCATTTCTTCTTCATTTCCGGTAACAGAAACCTCTTCTTTTCCGAGCATCTGATTATATTTTTCCTTGCTTGCTCTGAACATTCTTGCTTTTTCTTCAGTGCTTAAGACCTTTATTTCAGAAAGACGTCCCATTGTTTTATCATCAGCATTTTCAAGCATATCGAACCCCTGTTTCTTTTCCATTCTTCTTCCTCCGTTCTATATTTCTATTCCGTCAGCTGCAAGGACCATTTTCAGCTTTTTCAGTGCTCTTGCGGCTCTCATTCTTACAGCAGATGCTTTCATGGAAAGAATTTCCGCGATTTCCGCTGAAGAACGATCATAATAGAATTTCTGCAGAATGATCACTGAATCAGGTTCTCCGAGTTCATTTATCCTGCTTAAAAGGACCTTTCGCATTTCCTTGTCCTCAGTCTCAGATTCAACGTTTTCACCGGATGTGAGCGTTTCAAACTCAGTATCTGCGTCATCTGTGTGATGTCCGTTTCTTGCTGAAATACTGTAGTATGCATTTATGGCACGTCGTTTAGCCACGGTACCGACATATCCTTTCAGTTCACCGTCGTAATCTTCACTGCTTTTGTTAAGTCCGAAAAATATATCAGCAAAAATATCACTGACACACTCTTCAATATCCGCACGGGATGCAGCGGAGCGAAGTTTGTTGTACACTATCGCATAGATATAGTCGCAGTAGCACTCAAACAATGCACTGCAGGCACTGTCCGGTGATTTGCTGTAAAGATTTCGGTATTCGGTTCCTGTCATTTTCAGTTCTCCTGTTTTTTTATTTTTATGCCATCAGAATATTTTTGAGTAAAAGAAGGTCGGCCGCATTTACTTTTCCGTCTGCATTTATGTCACAGTCCGATCCTTCTACAGATGATCCGTTTATAATTCCAAGCACACAGGTAACGAAATCTGCATTTGTCACAGCTTCGTCCATATTGGCGTCACCTGTTAATGTATCCTGTGAATTAGTTTCAGATTCATCAATAGTATGGAATGAAAGTTTCTCTGCAGCCGCATATGCTTCTGCTGTTGAATCTGCATGTCCGTAAATTGCAGATCCGAACGGTGCAGACATTCCGGCATCTATATCACATTCAGGATTATTTATAGTTATTCTACGAAGAGCTTCGCAGTTACCAAAAACATTGTTTCCGATTGTTTTAACAGATGCAGGGATACTGATGTTTCTAAGTCCTGAACAATTACAGAATGCACAGGATCCTATCTCTTCCACTGAATCGGAAATATCAACAGTTCTCAGGCTGGTGCAGCCAAAAAACGCCTCGTCATCTATCAGTTTTACAGTTGAAGGAATTGTTATATTTTTTATGGCGTTGCAATAATTAAATGCACGGCCGCCAATGGTTGTAACACCATCCGGAATCACTACGCTGCTGCCTTTGAATTCGTTCGCATCGATCAGAATGCCGTTTACTACAACAAGCGGATTCTCTGTCACTTTATTATTAAGCCATCTGGTATCTGCAAACGCAAATCCGCCAATGCTTTCTACAGTTTCAGGAATATTTAAAGCTTCAAGTTCAGTGCAGCCGTTAAACGCACCAACTTCAATTTCTGTTACACTTTCAGGAATATTTACTGATGTCAGTGATGAACAGCGCGCAAACATCCATGCAGAGATCTTTTCTAAATTATTCGAAACTGAAACACTTTTCAGATTAGTGCATTCATAGAATACATCAGCACCTGCTTTTGTAACTGTATCCGGCATCTGAACAGTCAGTATTTTTTCATTTCTGAAAAATGCTCCGTCATCAATAACAGTTACCGTATCAGGGATAACTACATCTCCTTCTGCATTTGCTCCGTCAATGAGTATTCCGTTTACAATAACAAGCTTGTCCTCAGCCCTTCTGTCCTCTAACCACTGTGTTCCGTAAAATGCATAGTCTCCTATTTCCTTTATCGTATCAGGAAGTTCTATTGTTTTAAGGTATTTACATTCACTAAATGCTTCCTTCGCTAATTCGGTAACAGGTCTGCCGTTTACTTCAGCAGGAACAATTACTGATTCGGCTGTTTTGTCGATACAGCTTACATTGAATCCTTCCATATCTGTGGAACGGCAAAATTCAAGGTTTCCTTCTGTTACAATTTCATATTCAGGCATATAGAATTCGGCGGAACATATCTGCTGAGGAAGTGCTGCAGCTGTCAGTGTCAGCGAAAGGATCATCGCTGCAACTCTGCTGATCCTGCGGTTTGTTTTTACAGATGTATTAAGGTTCATTGCTTCATTCATTTCCTTGTTGTTTGTTGCAGTATTCTTTTTCATGTCTTTATCCCCCTGAGATTTATTAAAGTTAGTTTAAATTCATTTTCCTTATTTTACTGATGAGTACATTACCGGTGTTATACTCTGTATCAGTGCCTTCATTTAGAACATTCAAGGTTTGTTTTGAAAGTGTCACATGATTTTTAAAATATTTTTTTATTTGTTTATCAGGTGCTTTCATTTAGAACATTCAAAGTTTGTTTCTAAAGTGTCACATGATTTTTAAAATATTTTTTGATCTGTTTATCAAGCGCTTTCATTTAGAACATTCAGGGTATGTTCCGGAAGTGTCACATGAATTTTAAAAGTTTTTTCGTTTTTATTTTCAGGGGCACCTTCTGAATATTATAGCATATTTTTCACCGGATGTGGTCACGATTTTATTCTTCCGGCGGTCCTGAATTATATTGACTTTGCCACATATATATGTTATTCTGAATGTAATTGTTATCCCGTACAAAGCGGTATCAACTATTATATAAGTGAGGAAAATACTTAATGAAAAGAAATGCAATAAGAAAAATCGTTCTTCTTTCTCTTTCCTTGTGCATGGCGGCACTGCTTGCAGGCTGCGGAAATACTGCATCTGGAAACAGCACTGCAGGGAAACCGGCAAACTCAAAATCGTCTGATAGCAAATCTTCAGAAGCGGAAAAAGAAGTGGAACACAGTGTCGAAGCACAGGAATTTAACGAAAACATAATCGGAACTGCCGACGGATACGGCTACGAACTCTGGAAAGACAAAGGCGATACAAAATTCTTCGTTGAACCGGGCGGCGGATGTTTCTCATGTGAATGGAAAAATATCAACAACGCTCTTTTCAGACGCGGACAGAAATTCGACTGCACTCAGACTTACGATCAGCTCGGAAATATCTCCGTGGATTACGGTATTGACTATAAACCGCAGGGTAACTCATACATGTGCGTTTACGGCTGGACCAAATCCCCGCTCGTGGAATTCTACATAGTAGAATCATGGGGCACATGGCGTCCGCCGGGAGCACCTTTCGCCATCGGCAATGTCACCGTGGACGGTGCAGTCTATGACATATACAAAACCACCCGCGTTGAACAGCCATCCATCGACGGCACCCAGACCTTCGACCAGTACTGGAGCGTCCGCCGCGAAAAGCCTTCCGGCGAAGGTACGAAACGAGAAGGCACAATCTCAGTTTCAAAGCATTTTGACGCATGGAAGAAATGCGGACTTGAACTCGGAAAAATGTACGAAGTTGCTCTTACCATCGAGGGATATCAGTCAAACGGCAGTGCTGTGATCTATAAAAACGATCTGAAGATCGAAGGGACTTATTCTGAAGCGACTGATATTGAAGTTAATGTTGATGAGGAAGCTATCAAAAAGCTTGAGAATGGCGGACAGTAATAAACTGGCCTGCTGGAATTAAAAATTTATATACAATAAAAATACGCCACATCTCAACGGAACGACCCGGTTTTGAGATGTGGCGTGTTTAGTTTATTTTAGATTTTTGTTTTACATATTACTAAGTGACAACCATCATTTAGATTTTGCAAGAAAATAAAAGAGCAGAACGCATGCTGCCACCAGCACAATTATAATATTTATGATACGGGTATATATCCTTACGCCGCTCATTAAATTCTTTACAGCATTATCGTATGCTTCAGAATTCGGACTTTCCGAAGTTGGTTCGGCATCAGAAGAAGGATCATCTTCTGAAAAAAACTCAGCGGAGTTTTCCGACAGATCTGAAGGATTTCCGACACTGCCATCTTCATCATTATCATCTGTTAAAGGTTCTTCCTTATAACTTGCAGCTGCTTCATCGAGCACCTTTAAGAGCAGACGCTCATTTTCCGTTCCTTCATACTCCTTCGGATAATTAATACAAAGTCCCATGCAGTAATCTGGATTTCCGCCTAAACAGTATCCGTAGAAACAAATCAGATGCTTTCCGCCATCATACTCCTTTTTGAGTCTGAACAGAAATTTTCCTGTAAGAGGTATAAGTTCGACTGCATCTTTGACCGTACCGGTTTTTAAATACTCCTCAACTGCACAGAAAACTAATTCGTCTTCCTGTATCGCCAGAAGTGGTGTTTCGATAAAATTCTCCTCGCTTCCTTCCCAGGCATACATCTGTAAAACAAGGATCTCAGCTGGATTGAATTTTGCATAAACAAATGAGTCATCAATATCAAAAGACACAGCATAGTCGTATATTTCATCTGAAACGGTATGAGTCTTTTCGGAAAGTATTATTTTTTCAGGTGACATTTCATTCTCCTTCAAAACTGATTATTTCTTCTATTTCTGCATCAGCTTTACCATAGCTGTCTTTCCGAAAAACGCAATACCATAAACCACCTGTTGTCTGTAGCCGTAAGGCATTGTCTTGTTATAGCCTTTCGCTCTAATCTGTGCTATAGCTTCATCGCAGTCTTTTTCCAGCGCGTTCTCAGATGATGAGCGCTTGAATTCAAGAAGTATAATTCTTCTGTTCGGACGATCTTTTATGCGCAGGTCAAGTCGACCTAAACCTGCTTCTGTATTGGAATCAAGACTGTATCCTCTTGATGTGAAAATGCCGTTTAGCATGCCGTGATAGTATTCTTCACCGTAGTCAAAATAACTTATCGAATCCCATAAGATATCTGAAAGTGTATTTCCGGCAGTTTCTTCATCCCTGTTCCACATGGCATTTATAAATGAATCTGCCAGCGATCTGTCAAGTGTACGGTTGAAACGTTCGACAACTGCATCTTTAAAAAGGCATGTTATCTCGGCATTTGGTATCCTAAGTTTTAGTGCGTCTTTTTTGCCGGCTTTCTCTGCTTTTGAAACATATCCAGTCATAAGCAGAACGCTCCAGAGATTTTTCTCAGATGCCGACATCTGATCATATGTCAGTTCTTCAATCACATCCTGAGTAATACTTTCTCCGTCAAGAAGCGCTTCAAATTTATTCGATATTTCAAAATTCGGATCATTTACAAAATCATCAAGTATAGAATTTGAGCTGGTATTTATCCAGTAATTCTCCGGGGTATCATCCTCACCTTCCAGGATGCTTGAAATATAACTTGTAACATCCCACGGACAGAATACTTCGGTATCTCCGAAAATATATCCGTCATACCATTCTTTAATGATATCAGATTTATCTGAAAGATCGTAGTAATCAAGCATTTCTTTTACTTCTTCAGAAGTGAATCCGAAATACTTACTGAAACTTTTGTTCAGCACTGAATAACATCTGAAATTGTTAAGCCCTGTAAAGATACTTTCCTTTGAAATACGCAGACATCCGGTGATCACAGCAAACTTCAGATATTCATTTGTTTTAAGCGAAGAGCCCATAAGCCCGCGTATCACATCAAGCATCTGTTTGTAGTACAGAGGATCTTTTGAGGCATGCGCCTTTGCAAGCGGAACATCGTATTCGTCGATAAGAAGAATAACACGTTTTCCGTAAACAGCATGCAACATTCGTGATAAGGTTTTAAGAGAATCTTTTATCGCTGTATATCTTCTGTTTTTATCTCCACCCCAGTCATTGAATTTAAGGTGATGGAACAACTCGATGTCAGACGGATCTACCTTTTCATCAGTTTCAAGAAAAGTAAACTTTTTGCACAGATCAGAAATCACTCCTGCAAGCATTTCAAATGCATTTTCAAAATCCAGTGCCTCAACACTTTTCAGTGATACAAATAACACCGGATACTGATTCATCCATTCCATGCAGAATTCAGGATGATTTTCTGAAATATTAAGTCCTTTAAAAACACTTTCGCTGTCTCTGCGAATATCGAAAAAGCTCTCTATTGTACTCATCATCAGAGTTTTTCCGAATCTCCGCGGACGGGTGAAAAGAGTCACCTTATTGCTTGTCTTTGCGGCAAGATCATAAATAAGCTCTGTTTTATCTACATAATAGCCATTATCATGAATGATCTCTTCAAAAAACTCATTGCCTACAACGACCAGCTTATTCATCGATAAAGTCTCCTTTCAAAATATTATAAAACTACGTTTCTTTTTACTTAAATTAGATTATACCATATATGAGGATTGAATTCAATATAAATACAAGAAACTGATACCAGCTGAATTACAGAATGATTTTGAAGTCAATGTTAATGAAGGAGCTCTGAAGGAACAGCCTAAATCACAGAAACAAAAGCATCGCACCCGGCGAAAGGAAGATCATTATGAACAGAAAATATATAATCTCATCATTTCTTATGGCAGTAATGGCCGTATCCGTAAACGGATGCGGCACACGTTCAGTTCAGGAAAACATTTCACTGAACGATAACAGTATTATTTCGCTGCCTGACACATCAGAACCGGACGAAACGGCCGCTCCGGCAGAATCAGCCGTAGAATCAGCAGCTTCTGCCGAAACAGCTGAAACGACCGCAGCAGAAAAAAACGAAAAGAACAGCAGATCATCAGAAAATTCAGCTTCTGAAACCGGAAATTCTGATATATCTGAAACCGGACAGTCTTCAGACAGTACAGAAGAAAAGTTATTTACGAAGCGGGATCTGGAACAGACAGCGGATACAAGCGAAGCAAAGCATTTAACCGCAGCTGACGGCAAGGTGATCGATATAACCGATGAAGGTGTTTACACCATAAGCGGAAATGCGAAAAACTGTACTTTCAGGATCAGCGCAGACGATTCTGCAAAGATCCAGCTCGTACTTGACGGCGTTACTGTCGAAAACGAGGACTTTCCGGCTGTATATGTACTTTCAGCAGACAAGGTTTTCATAACAACCACGGACAAGGAAAACAGCCTGACCGTCAGCGGACAGTTCAGATCTGACGGCGAAAACAATACCGATGCGGTTATCTATTCAAAGGACGACATTGTTCTCAACGGTACGGGTACTCTGAATGTCATATCCTATTACGGCAACGGTATTTCATGCAAGGACGATCTTAAGATAACCGGCGGAACTTATAATGTCAATACGGCTCTGGACGCGTTTGAGGCAAATGACACAATTTCAGTATACGACGGAAACTTCAGCATAAAAACCAACAAAGACGGCTTCCACTGTGAAAATGACGAAGCGGAAGGCACTGTTACAGTCTCAGGCGGTACATTCAGTATCAGCAGCGGAAGTGACGGTATTCAAGCCTGTGCACTCCTTCAGATAGACGGCGGCGAATTTGACATTACCGCATCAGAAGGTCTTGAAGCTACATATATAGTTATCAATGACGGAAACATCGTGATCAATGCCGGCGATGACGGTATCAATGCGACATCAGACTCGGCAGCTTACGAAACAGCAGTTGTTTTCAACGGCGGCAGTACAACTGTCACTGTAGCTCAGGGCGATACGGACGCTGTTGACTCCAACGGTTCCGTATATGTGAACGGAGGAACGATAAACATTACAGCGCAGATGTCCTCATTTGACTACGACAGAACAGCTGAATTCAACGGCGGCACAATTATAATCAACGGAAAAGAAGTTTCTGAAATACCTCAGAGCATGATGGGCGGAGGTATGCGCGGAGGCATGAACGGCGGTATGAACAGCGGCCGCGGCGGCAGATCATTTCCGCAGTGATCCCGATGATCTGCAGTCTGGTGTATTACAGCAAACGCAAGAAAACGGCACCTTCAGCTAAGGCTGAAAGTGCCGTTTTGATCGTAAATGAGCTGCCGCTCATTAATTTTGTTTTACCTGCGAATGATCACCGGATCATCGTAGTTTTCGAAGAATGCCGTTATCAGCGGAAAAGATTTCTGAGTCTTCTGCCTACTGCGCTAATCAGCCAGCTTGTCCAGTTTTCTTCGACTACTCTGGTCTCTGTTTCACCGCATTCGCATGTTCTTGTTTCGATACCGTTCTTTGTCCAGGAAGCGTTCTGAGTCGCCTGCCATTCGCCGAATTCGTGTTCGTGAACTGGTTCAGGTTCGACTACCGGTTCCGGCTCGACTACTGGCTCTGGTTCGACCACTGGTTCCGGTTCAACCACTGGTTCAGGTTCGACTACTGGTTCTGGTTCAACCACTGGTTCAGGTTCGACTACTGGTTCTGGCTCAACCACTGCTTCAGATGCTTTTTCTGTATACATGATGTAGAACTTAGAATAATACTGTGATTCGAACCAGCCTCTTGTGTCATCAATGATATGAAGTTCAAGTGCTTCGTATTCGCCGTTGTGTTCACGAACTACAAAGTAGCTTCTGCCTTCTTCGTAAAGACCTTCCGGAAGGTTGATATATACTCGAAGCGGTTTCTTAAGCTCTGTAACTCTTCCGGCATCTTCACCGTCGATGAACTTTTCAATTGTTACATCAAGTACGGCTGCAACCTTTGCTTTCTTTACCTTTGCTATTTCTTCAGCCTTCTTCTCTTCTGTAACACTGTTGTCTGCATTCATTTCGACAACAAGTTTTTCAATTGCATCTTCTACTGCAGCGTTTATCTTGTCTGCATCTTCTGAAGCCTTAACTTCTTCTGCAATATCCTTTACTTCAAGTTTAAGACTGATGTCGCTACCGTTTTCAACGCTCTCCAGTTCTTTCTTTTCAAGCGGGAATGTTTCGAGAATATCGCTCTTGCTTACTTCGATAGTACCGCCGCATGCATTTTCCTTCGGATCGGTTATGTTCTCGATCTTACCAGGTGCATCTTCATCTTCCGGTGTTGCCGGTTCAGTCGGCTTAACCTCGTCATCGTACTTTGTGGCTTCTTTCTCCACCTTGCCGCATACATCGCAGACGTGCTGTTTTTCACCGTCACCATCCGGACCTGCAACAATATTGATGGTCCACTTACCGAACTTATGTTCACCTGTTGCCGGAATATCTTCGACATCCTTTGTCTGTACTGCGAAGAGTTCATTCTTGAATGTCGCTGTGTATGTTGTTATGCCTGCCTTGTCACATGTTGCCGCTGTCTTTACTGCACTTGTGATAGCTGCTGTTTCAGTTACAACATGTGCCTTGTCATGTTCACAGGTTACTGTAGCTGTACATGTCTTTCCGTCTGCTGACCATGTGTATACAGGTTCACCATACTTGTGTCCGGTTGGACCATGTGTATACAGGTTCACCATACTTGTGTCCGGTTGCAGGTATCTCTCTTGTTTCGAATGTTCCGTCATCATGTGTGCAGTATCTTGTTTCGATACCATTTTCTTCACAGGTTGCCGGCTTTGATACTACCCAGTCGCCAAACTCATGTCCTGCTGCAGGAATATCTTCAATTTCCTTTGTCTGCGCACTGAAGAGTTCGTTCTTAAATGTTGCTGTGTATGTTGTAACGCCAGCCTTATCGCATGTTGCTGCTGTTTTTACTGCACTTGTGATCACAGCTTCTTCTGTTACAACATGAGCCTTGTCATGTTCACAGGTTACTGTTGCAGTGCATGTCTTTCCGTCTTCGGACCATGTGTATACAGGTTCACCATACTTGTGTCCGGTTGCAGGTATCTCTCTTGTTTCGAATGTTCCGTCATCATGTGTGCAGTATCTTGTTTCGATA
>CADAPI010000048.1:9182-23579 GCA_902789705.1 uncultured Ruminococcus sp. | reverse complement strand
TTTTCAGCTATGGTCTTCTCATGACCGGCGATCTGACTTTCAAGCTCTTTTGCGCTTTGGTTCAGATTTCCTGCTTCTGCTTCACAGTGGCTTATCTCCAGCTTTATGGATTCGCAGTTTTTCTCTGCCTCCATGCACCTGATCTTCAGTTCATACAGATGATCGGAAAGCTGCTTCCTCTTTTCCGCCAGACCTTCCTTCAGGCTCTGGTGTGAATCTGCCTCGCTCTGAGCTGCCTCAAGTTCAGAATTTATCTTTTCAAGTTCCTCAGATGCTGTTTTGAACTGCTCCTGCGCTTCCGCGATGTTCTTTTCAAGTCTGTGTCTGTTTTCAAGACGAAGCTTTTCAGCTTCCGCTCTGACCTTCTGGGCGTCATCCCTTACCTGTGAGACCCTGCCTTCGAGTTCCTTTATTTTTCCGGCAAGTTCATTTATCTCATTCTTTCTCGAAAGAATACCGCCCGACTGAACAGCCGAACCACCTGTAAACGAACCGCCTGCATTGATCACCTGACCGTCAAGTGTAACAATGCGGAACCTGTAGGAATACTTCTTTGCAATAACCGAAGCATAGTCGATATCCTCGGCAATAACAGTTCTTCCGAGGAGATTGCTCATGATATTCTTAAAATCAGGATCAGTTTCAACGATCTCGTCACCGAGCGCTACAAATCCGTCCTCGTTCCGTACGCCGTTTTCACGGAAATCATACGGTTTTACTGATGTGACCGGCAGAAATGTAGCACGGCCCTTTCGCAGTTCCTTGAGTAATGCGATACATCTCTTGGCCGTATCTTCATTCTTTACGATAATGTTCTGAAGAGCACCGCCGAGTGCTGTTTCTATCGCTGTTGTATATTCATCATCAACGGTTATGAGCTGTGACACCGTACCGTAGATTCCGGAAATACGCTGGTTTTTCTGAGCCTTCAGTATTTCCTTTACGCTGTAGTTGAGACCCTCCATGCTGTTTTCCATGTCGCTTAGGAGTTTCTCACGCTGCTGTTTTTCCCTTAGTTCAAGTGTAAGGTCATCAAACTGCTGTTTTCTTTCGTCAAACGCAGTCTTTTTCTTTTTATACATCATCGAAAGTCCGGCAAGTCTGTTTTCACTTTCCTTCTCCCGCTCCTCGATGGTATCAAGAGTCTCCTTCGCTGTACGCAGATCTTCCTCATATCCTGCAAGAGTTTTTGCAAGTTCTTCGTTCTGTGCATCGAGTCCGGCAAGCTGACCGCCAAGCTCATCACGTCTTGATGAGGCTGATGCTATAGTGAACTTAAGGTCATTCTGCTTTCTGTACAGTGCATTAAGCTTCGATTCACGGTCTCCGGATTCCTTCTCCGCTCTTCCCGCTTCCTCTTCGATCTCCTTGAAGCTCTTTTCAGCGGCACGAAGTTCATCTTCCGTATCGTGTATCTTCTGCTCACCTTCGGCAAGCTTTCTTTTGAGCGCTTCCATCTTTTCGGCAACAGCCTTTTTCGCATTTTCTTCGTTTTCCTGCTGCCTTCTTACAGAAGCTATCATCTCCTCGCTGTGCCGTATATCATTTTCGCACACAGCAATGCCGGAACGGTAATCTGACGATTCACGTTCCACATCAAGTATGAGCTGCTTGTACTCATCTATTTTCAGCGTGATCTCACGCATCTTGTCGTACGCTTCTTTGATGCTCTGCTCTTCACGTTCTTCCTGACTTACGATATTTTCATACTGGGCAGTGTAGATAAGAGAGTTCTCCTCTATTTTCTTAAGAGCATCTCCCAGTTCTTCAAGGTCGTGTATCCAGAGTGAAAGTTCAAGCTTCTTTCTTTCATCAGCCAGAACAAGAAATTTCTCAGCCTTTTCAGACTGCTTTTTCAAAGGCCCTACACGGTCTTCGAGTTCGGAAAGAATATCCGTGAGACGGTTAAGGTTATCCTGAGCCTGTGTGAGCCTGCGTTCAGCCTCCGCCTTTTTGTAGCGGAATTTTGATATGCCGGCTGCCTCTTCAAAAATATCACGGCGTTCCGTGCTTCTGGCACCGACGATCTCGGCTATTCGTCCCTGTCCGATTATAGAGTAACCGTCACGTCCGAGTCCCGTATCCATGAAAAGTTCGTTTATATCCTTGAGACGGACCGCTTTTCCGTTTATCCTGTATTCACTGTCGCCGTTGCGGAATATCTTACGTGTGACCGCAACCTCATTGTCATCATGATTCAGTTCACCCGTGCTGTTGTCTATTGTAAGAGTAACAGACGCAAATCCAGCCGGTTTTCTTGCTGTAGTACCGGAAAAAATAACATCTTCCATCTTGTTTCCGCGGAGCGTTTTTGTGGACTGTTCACCCAGTACCCATCTTACCGCGTCACCAATATTACTTTTTCCGCTGCCGTTAGGCCCTACTACACCTGTAAGTCCCTTGTCAAATGAAAGTACAACTTTATCCGGAAAGGACTTGAAGCCGTGGAGTTCAAGTGATTTTAAATACATTTATTTCTTCCCTCTGGTCCGAAGGAACGATCTTTATTCTGATCCCCTTCTGACTGAAATAATCAATGTTTGATCGTTTCTGTCCGGTCACCTTGCTTACGAGCTCAGGTCTGACCTCTATCCTGTACTCCCCTTCTCCGCAAAGCATTCCGTCAAGAATGTTTCTGTATTTTCTGCTTTCACACAGTTCCCTGAAAGCAGGGTGATAATAGCCGCCCGCCATTTCACCTTCAACCGTTTCAGATGCGTGAAGCCCGCATTTTATTATCCTTATGCCTGCAGCTTCAAAACGTTCCATGTATCCGCAAACATATCCCACCATTTCGTCAAGACTGTAGGTCCTGTACTCACCGGATCTGTAAAGCTCAGCAAGCTTTGTTCCTTCGAGTATGACAGTCGGGTATATTCTTACAGTATCCGGCTTTAATGCGATGATCCTGTCCGCCGTCATGCTGTCCTTTTCAGGAGATGAACCGTAGAGTCCGGTCATCATCTGGTGCCCCAGTTCAAAACCGTATTTTCTGATAAGCTCCGATGCCTTAACGACATCATCTGCACTGTGTCCGCGCTCATTGAGCTTCAGAACTTCATCGTCCATACTCTGACATCCCAGCTCGATGGCTGTAACACCGTAGTGCTTTAAGCTTTCCAGTATGTTTTCATCAATATAGTCCGGCCTTGTCGAAACACGTATCCCGCCGAAACCGTCTTCCCCTAAAAACTCCTGAACACTTTCAAGAAGTTCATTGCGGTAGTCTTCCGAAACGGCAGTGAAACTTCCGCCGAAAAAAGCTATCTCGCAGTTTTTCCTGTCCTTAATGTATGAAAGCGCTTCAAGACAGGTCCTGCGCACCTCATCACCCGTCGGCGGCTTCACCGCACCGCTTATGGTGTGCTGATTGCAGAAACTGCACATGTGCGGACAGCCGGTATGCGGAATGAAAACTGAAATATTACTGTGCTTCATTGTAGCCCATCAGTTTCAGTGCTTCCTTTGCAGCCATCTGTTCCGCTTCCTTCTTGCTGCGTCCGACACCGACACCGATCACGTTGGAATTAAGGCATACATTGACTGTAAAGGCCTTGTTGTGATCCGGACCTGTCTGGTCAGCTATAACGTACTCGACCTTTTCCTCCGGATTCTGCTGTATAACTTCCTGAAGAATAGTCTTGTAGTCGCTGAAAGCTGCATTCTTCTGCGCTTCAATATCTTCCGGAATGAATCTGAGAATATGTGTTCTTGCAGCTTCCAGACCTCCGTCAAGGAATATCGCAGCGATCAGAGCTTCGAAAGCATCTGCAAGTATCGACGCTCTTTCACGTCCGCCTGTGTTTTCCTCGCCCTTGCCGAGAAGAAGATATTTTCCCAGATTGATCTTCTGTGCAAAAATATGAAGAGATTTTTCACATACAAGTGACGCCCTTATCTTCGTAAGCTCGCCTTCCGGAAGATGCGAAAAATGCTCAAAAAGATACTGTGAAACAACGATTGAAAGAACACTGTCGCCCAGGAACTCAAGACGTTCGTTGCTGCGGCGGTTTCTTCTGCATTCGTTTGCATAGGATGAATGTGAAAGCGCTTCATGCAGAAGCTTTTTATCCTTAAAAGTGTATTTTATACTTTCCTCAAGTTCGGTCAAATCATTCAGCTCCCTTCTGCATTTCAAGATATGATGATATACGTTCCGATACTCCTGTTTCCACGCACTCCTTAGCCTGACGGATGGCATTGTAGAAAGCCTTGCCGTCCGAGCTTCCGTGTGCTTTTATAACGGTGCCCTGAATACCCATGAGTACAGCACCGCCGACTTCGGAATAATCCATTTTCTTTTTGAATTCATTTACCTGATCCAGAAGAAGACCAGCAGCTATCTTGGTCTTCAGATTCTTTGTAAGCATATTTTTAAGTGTTTTGCCGAAGTAAAGTCCCATGCCCTCGTAAAGTTTCAGAGCTATGTTGCCTGTGTAGCCGTCAGCAACGAGAACATCGCACTTCGAGAACGGCATGTCACGTGCTTCAATGTTTCCCACAAAGTTTACAGGTGACTTTTCGAGAAGCCTGTAGGTCTCGATTTCCAGTTCACGGCCCTTGGTCTCTTCGGCACCAATATTCAGAAGTCCCACTCTCGGCTCCTTTATGCCCATTACCTTTTCCATATAGGCCGAGCCCATAAGTCCGAACTGAACAAGCGCTTCTGGACGGCATTCCGTATTTGCACCGCCGTCAAGGAGCATGAAGTATCCGTCCTTTGCAGGCATAATAGGAGCAAGAGCTGCACGCTTAACGCCTTTAAGTCTCTTTGCAATGAATGTAGCCCCTACAACGAGCGCACCAGTGCTTCCGGCACTTACAAACGCATCGCCCTTTCCGTCGTGAAGAAGTCCGAGTCCGACTGCCATCGAGCTCGTCTTTCCGCTCTTGATTATCTCAGTAGGCTCCTCGTGTATGTCGAAAACTGTATCAGCGTGGACAACATCAATACCGGTAAGTACAAGATTGTGCTTTTCAGCGGCTTCGTTTATAAGCTTTTCATCACCGACAAGCGTTACCTTCACTCCGAGATTCTGAACCGCAAGAATACTTCCTTCAATAACCGCATCAGGGGCATTGTCACCGCCGAATGCATCTACTATTACATTTATCATATTAAAAAATCAAACTCCTGATCGCAGTATTTACCGTTTTTGAAAATGTACTGCGATTATTTTTGTAGAAATATATGTACCGGATCTGCTGAATCCGGCGGAAACTATCTTTCTGCCGCCAGAAGCTCCTCCATTTTTTCAAGGGCTCTGTCCGCGTACATCTGGTACTTTTTCTTCTTGTCCTTTATACGCTCAGGCAGCTCAGGAAGAATTCCCATGTTCGACCCCATCGGCTGGAAGTTTCCGTCGTTAAAGCTGTCGCTTATATAAAGTGACAGCGCACCGGTCATTGTTTCACGCGGCATGACGAATTCACTCTTTCCTGTAAGCTTTCTGGCAAGATTAAGTCCTGCCATTATTCCGCTGGCAGCTGATTCAACGTAGCCTTCCACGCCGGTTATCTGTCCGGCAAAATATAGTCCCGGACATTCACGCATCTCGAAAGTAGGCTTTAAAAGCTTCGGGCTGTTTATAAATGAATTCCTGTGCATTACACCGTAGCGGACAAACTCAGCATCCTTAAGGCCCGGTATAAGCGAGAACACTCTTTTCTGCTCACCGAATTTAAGATTTGTCTGAAATCCCACAAGGTTGTACATCGTACCCTCACGGTTTTCCTTACGCAGCTGAACGACAGCCCACGGACGCTTTCCGGTTCTCCTGTCCGTAAGGCCCACCGGTTTGAGAGGACCGAAACGCATGGTATCCGGTCCGCGCTTTGCAAGCACCTCCACCGGCATGCATCCCTCGTAAACTTTGAAGGATTCCCTGTCGAACTCCTTAAGCGGTGCTGATTCGGCATTTACAAGCTCATTATAGAAAAGCTCGTACTCTTCCTTAGTCATAGGACAGTTTATGTAATCCGCGTCGCCCTTGTCATAGCGCGAAGCAAAGAAAACAATATCTGTGTCAAGGCTTTCAAACGTAACTATAGGAGCAGCCGCGTCAAAAAAACTAAGGTAACTTCCGCACTTTTCCGAAATCGACTCAGCAAGTGCACCGGAAGTAAGAGGTCCGGTAGAGATTATAACATCACCATCCGGAACGGAAGTCACTTCTTCGGAAATAACTTTTATGTACGGATGTTCCTTTATTTTCTGTGTAACAAGGTCGGAAAACTTTGTTCTGTCAACTGCAAGCGCACCGCCCGCCTCAACAGATGTCGCCTCGGCACACGGAACGATAAGTGAGCCCAGACGTCTCATTTCCTCCTTGAGAAGGCCGCAGGCAGAATCCACCCTTGCAGCCTTCAGGGAATTTGAGCATACGAGCTCAGCCATTCCCGCATAGTGATGAGCCGGAGAATATTTCACCGGCTTCATCTCATAAAGTTCAGTTTCGATACCGGCATTCGCAAGCTGCCAGGCTGCTTCACAGCCTGCAAGACCTGCACCTATTACCTTTACCGCCATTACAGACCTCTCTCGTAACCGCATCCCGGTTTTTCGCAGAGTATCTTGCCGGCTCTTCCGCCCTTCTTGAACAGGGTGGATCCGCACTTAGGACATGTATCCTCGATCGGAGTGTTCCATGTCATGAAATTGCACTCAGGATACTTTTCGCAGCCGAAGAAGTTTCTTCCCTTCTTTGACTTCTGTGCGATAACAGTGTTTCCGCAAAGCGGACAAACACCCTTGGTAGCCTGAACGATCTTCTTCGTATTTGTACATTCAGGGAATCCCGGACATGCAAGGAACTTTCCGAAACGGCCGATCTTGATGACCATGTTTCTTCCGCACTGGTCGCAGACAACGTCTGTTTCCTCGCTCGGTATCTTGACTCTCTTGCCCTCCATGGCAACTTCGGCCTTTGCGAGAGTAGCATCAAACTCCTTGTAGAATTCCTTAAGTGTGCTCTTCCAGTCCTTGTCTCCGTTTTCAACGTCGTCAAGGTTTGTTTCCATGCTTGCAGTAAACTTCGCATTTACGATGTTTGCAAAGTGTTCCTTCATGAGCTCAGTGGTTACTTCACCGAGAACTGTCGGCTTGAGCTGCTTGCCGTCACGTTCAACGTACATACGTGATGTGATGGTCGTGATAGTCGGAGCATATGTACTCGGACGGCCGATGCCGTTTTCTTCAAGAGTCTTGATAAGCGTAGCTTCAGTGTATCTTGAAGGCGGCTGTGTGAAGTGCTGGTTTCCGAGGAGTGACTTTACCTTGAGAACATCGCCTTCTTCGAGCGGCGGAAGTTCCTTGTTTTCCTCTTCGTCAGCAGATGTATCCTTTGACTCAACGTGAACTACTGAAAATCCCTTGAACTTGACTGAGTAGCCTGATGCAGTAAATGTGCAGTTACCTGCGTTTATCTCAGCTGAAACCGTGTCAAGAAGTGCGTTTGCCATCTGGCTTGCGATGAAGCGCTCCCAGATGAGCTTGTATATCTTGTACTGGTCAGTTGTAAGGCTGTTCTTTACGCGTTCAGGATCGAGCTCAGGCATTGAAGGTCTGATAGCTTCGTGCGCATCCTGTGCGTTCTTCTTTGACTTGTATTCACGAGGTGACGGCGGAAGATATTCCTCACCGTACTTGTTCTTTATATATTCAGCTGCAGCCTGCTTTGCTTCATCGGAAACACGAAGGCTGTCTGTTCTCATGTAGGTGATAAGACCGACAAGACCGAGTTCTTCTATTTCGATACCTTCGTAAAGTTCCTGTGCTGCCTTCATCGTTCTTCTCGCCTGGAATCCCATACGGCGTGAAGCTTCCTGCTGCAGTGTGGAAGTGATATACGGCGGAGCCGGCTGTCTTTTGGTAACTCTCTTCTTTACCTTTGTAACCTTAAATTCTTCGTTTTCAAGTGTTGAAAGAATGCTGTTTGTTTCAGACTCATTCTTCAGATCGACCTTTTTGGTATCGATTGAAGCAAGCTTTGCCGAGAAAATCTTTCTGCTCGAAGGTGCTGTAAACTTGCCGTCAATGCTCCAGTATTCCTGTGTCACAAACTTTCTTATCTCGTTTTCACGGTCAACAACAAGACTTACAGCAACGGACTGAACACGTCCTGCTGAAAGTCCGCGCTTTACCTTTCTCCAGAGGAACGGACTGAGCTTGTAGCCGAGAATACGGTCAAGTATTCTTCTTGCCTGCTGTGCATTTACAAGATCAATGTTGATCTTATGCGGATTGCTCATACCGCTCTGTACACCGAACTTTGTGATCTCGTTGAACGCAACTCTGTTGTCCGTGTTCAGATCAAGATCAAGCATCTGCGCTATATGCCATGATATAGCTTCACCCTCGCGGTCCGGGTCAGTTGCGAGATAGATCTTGTCGCATTTCTTTGCGTACTTCTTTAATTCCTTTATAACATCCTCTTTACCCTTCATGTCAGTGTAAATAGGCTCAAAATCATTTTCAAGATCAACACCGATCTTTGACTTCGGAAGATCTCTTACATGTCCCATGGATGCGATAACTTCGTATCCCGGTCCAAGATATTTCTTTATAGTCTTTGCCTTTGCAGGAGACTCTACAATTACAAGATCAGACATTTCTTTCTCCTTTTTTCTCTGTAGGTAAACAACTGTAATATACAATTATATAGTATATATGATTTATTTTGATTTGTCAAAAGTTTTTTAATTACTTCAGAGCATAAATATTTCCCGGCAGTGACACTGCAAGTCCTGAGACCTCCATTTCAGTCAGTTCAGTAAGAAGATCAGGCATATCGATTCCTGACCGTTCACACAGTTCATCAATATGATGATCGCGTTCTTCAAGAAGATCTGCTATTATTCTCTGATTTTCGGGAAGGCCGGACAGATCGGCCCGGGGTCTGACCTCTTTCTTTACATGCGTATTACCGTTCTTTTTCGAAGCAGGTTCTGAAACATGCGTATCTGTTCCGCGCGGTGTGCTGTATTCATCTGAAGGCTTTACCGGCGAGAGCTTATGCGAATAGTTGGTGCAGTATTCGTAGATTATGTCGAGATGACTGAACACCGGAAAAGCACCGTCACGCAGATACTTTACAACGCCTTCAAAATTCCTGTCAAAAATGTCGTGAGGCGGCAGACAGAAAACGTCTCTTTCCTGTTCGATGGCTGATTCGGCAGTTATAAGTGCACCACTGTGAAGTGGTGCTTCAGCTACGAAAATGCCAAGTGATATACCCGATATTATTCTGTTCCTTAACGGAAAATTCTTTCCCAGCGGTGGCGTTCCCAGCGGGAATTCCGAAATAAACACGCCGTTTTCAGCAAGAATCCGGTAAATATCTTCATTTGTCTTCGGATAGATAACATCCACTCCGCAGCCGAGCACTGCGACGGTCTTTCCGCCTGCAGACAGAGCTCCCCTGTGGGCAGCGGAATCGATTCCCGCCGCAAATCCGCTTACAATAGTAAAACCGACCTTTGCAAGTTCCGCCGATATCTTTCCGGCAGCTGTTCTTCCGTACGCGGAAGGTTTTCTTGTTCCGACCACTCCTAAAGTAAGCTCGTCGTTAAGGCATGAAATATCCCCGAAAGCATAAAGAACTGCCGGAGGATCGTAAATCGTTTTCAGTTTTGACGGATAACCGTCATCATCAGGCGTGAGTATGGAAATATTCTTTTTCTCACACTCTTCGATGACGGAATCAGCCTTTTCCTTCGTCCATACCGAAAACTGCCGCTTTTCATACGGTTTAAGCGGTATTACTGCCTCACATACCGCACGGTAAACCTCAGCAGGGCCGCCGTAACGGTTTATATGTTCACTAAGTTCATGCGAAGCCGGACCGAATATCCCGGCAAGCATGATCCAGTATAGTTTTTCTTTCATTTTTCTCCTCATTATTTCCGTCCGCGCTGCGGCAGTGTACCGCAGTGCGCTGACATATCTGGCCGCGGGGATCCGGAACCGTGATGATACAGGACCGGCACTGTACTCCCTGTCAGTGTATACTGCTTCCGGACATTTCCCACATAAATATACCGGTGGCCATTGCGGCATTCAGCGAATTTATGTGGCCCGACATTCTGATAGTTGCCTTTACCGTGCACCGTGATGCTACTTCAGGCGGAAGTCCGTTTCCTTCGTTTCCGATAAATACGGCACAGCCGCCGTCAAATGTTATCGTCCTCAGGTCTACGGCATCTTTGTCGATCACCGCCGCATAGCTCTTTATTCCGTTGGCTTCAAGACATGAGAAAAGTTCGTCCGTGTCACGGGTTTCAAATATCTTCATTCGAAACGCCGACCCCATTGTGGACCTTATTACCTTCGGGCTGTAAAGTTCACAGCTTTCGGAAAGAATAACTCCGTCCATTCCCACTGCATCTGCAGTTCTTATGATCATCCCAAGATTCCCCGGATCCTGAAGTCCGTGAAGGACAACATATTTTCCGCTCTTAATAATCTCTTTTTCAAGAGAACGCGCAGGCGGCATTTCGCATATTGCAAAAACTCCCTGCGGCTTTTCCGTACATGAAATTTTTATTCCAAGCTCATTTGAAATAATCAGGATCTTCACTTCTTTCAAATCAACCTGGGATAGTTCGTCAGAATATTTTTCGTAAGCATCTTCCGTAAAAAAGAGCTGTTTCAGAAGTGCTTTTTCATTTACCGCATCTTCGATGAGGCGAAACCCCTCAAGCACGTAAAGTCCGGAGTTTCTTCTCTCTTTCTTCGATGACGAAAGCTTCATGTAGAGTTTAACTGACGGATTGTCCTTTGAAGTAATTACAGTCAAAACAACACCACTTTCAATTAAAAAAACTCTGTTTTTTTATTTCCTTAAAAACTAAGAAAACACGCTCAATATAAGAATAATGAGCGTGTTGTGATCGAATTAAAGAGCAGCCTTTGCCTTTTCAGCAATTGCTGTGAAGCCGTCAGGATCGTTGATTGCGATCTCTGAGAGCATCTTTCTGTTTAATGTGATGTCAGCCTTCTTAAGACCGTTCATGAGTGTTGAGTAGTTCATGCCGTTGAGCTTAGCAGCTGCACTGATTCTTGTGATCCAGAGCTGTCTGAAGTTACGCTTCTTCTGCTTACGTCCTACGTATGCATAGTTGCCTGACTTCATTACGGCCTGTTTAGCCATCTTGAAGTGTTTGCTCTTAGCTCCCCAGTAGCCCTTAGCAAGCTTGAGAGTCTTGTTTCTTCTCTTACGAGTCATCATCGCACCCTTAACACGTGCCATATATTTCTACCTCCGATTATTTGATTATGAAATTTTTACGTCGTACAAAAAGGTCAGCTTATGCGTATGGCATTAACTGCTTGAGTGCGCCCATGTTTGTTGAATCAGCTACGCCTGAAGCACGGTTGCTTCTCTTTCTCTTTGTATCCTTCTGAGTTAATCTGTGTCTTCTGTTTGTCTTCTGGTACTTGAACTTGCCTGTTCCAGTAACCTTAAAACGCTTCTTGGCTCCTGAATGTGTTTTAACCTTAACCTTAGCCATCTTTATATCCTCCTTAATTACTTATTCGTCTTTGGTGAAATGAACATAACAAGGCTACGTCCTTCCATCTTTGCCGGCTTTTCAACAACGCCAACCTCCAGACAAGCTTCCTTGAAACGCTCAAGCAATTCTCCACCGAGTTCCGGATGAGCGATAGCTCTCTTACGGAAACGTACCGAAGCCTTGACTTTATCACCTGACTTCAGGAATTTGCATGCCTGATTTACCTTGGTATTGAAATCGTTAGTATCGATATTGGAGAACATTCTGATCTCTTTTATTTCAACTATCTTCTGGTTCTTTCTTGCTTCCTTCTCACGCTTAGCCTGTTCAAAACAGTACTTGCCGTAATCCATGATCTTGCATACAGGCGGTGTTGCCTGCGGAGCGATCTTTACCAGATCCAGATTCCTTTCATAAGCTATCTCCAGCGCTTCTGCCGCTGAAAGCATTCCAAGCTGTTCACCGTCATTACCAATGACACGAAGCTCTTTGTCGCGAATCTCTTCGTTTATCTGCAGTTCCTTGTTGCTAATCGTCAGCACCTCCAAGACTATAATAAATTTTAATAAAAAAATGAGTACAGACAAAACGCCAGTACTCATACTTAAAAATCTTTTTAAAGTATTTACCGGTTCGATATCAGTGACCAACCGGTGAGAACTGAGGTTCTGCTTTGTTTTACTTATCTATTATACAACGTCTTAACGACCTTGTCAAGTGTTTTTTTATTTTTATTTTCCCGGGATACGCCGATTTATTAATAAATCAGTGCGGGGCTCCGCGGCGAAGCCGGATTTCCGGTTTAATCAGTGTTTCCCAGATATTTCAGTACCGGTTCAAGATATTTTCTGTCTGACATATCGAATGACTTTGATATCATTTCGCCGTATTCCTGTGTTTCAGGCTTTTTCTTCAGCATTGCGGCATACGCTTTCATAAGAAGTCTGCTGCCTGCCTTCAGCTTTTCGTAGTTCATTCCGCCCGGCAGATAGAAAATTCCGATGTACTTTTTCTGCTCGGTGTCAAGTGCCTTGTTCAGCGCATTTCTCATATTCTGATCGCCGGCCTTCGCTGCACCAACGCAGAACACTGCAAGTTTTTTGTCTTTCCAGGACGGAGCTTTTTTTAAGAACCATTCTGCACGCACTATCTTTCCGGCGTTTGCCCATCCGCCGTAGACAATGGTATCGTATTCCGAAAAGCGTTCTTCAGATGCATTTTTCACATCGTTTAAATCAACAGCTTCTCCGCCGAGTTCTTCAGCCAGCCATCCGGCATAACGCTTTGTAAAGCCGGTCTGTGAAGTGTAAATTACAAGTGCTTTCATTTTCCTTTTCCTTTCAGTATCCGGACCGCTGACGCAGCCCGCATTTATTGTTATCCGGCTGTACCGGCATCATGTACATCAGTCATCAGGTACACATTTATCTCAAGTCCGATCAGTATGAGATAAATGCATCCGTAAAGCCAGAACATCGCACCGATAAGTGTTGCAAGGCTTCCGTACATATTTTCAAAACCGTGTGAACATCTGAGATAGTATGAAAACAGCGCGGAGTAAAGATGCCATCCCACCGAGCTCACCAGCGCACCGGGAAGCAGCGAAAGTATACGAACTTTTCTGCGGGAATTTCTTTCGCTTCTTTTCCAGTCCGGTGTGAACAGAAAGGCCAGCGTAAAAAGCAGCCCGAAACCTGCAAGCATGATGACCTTTCGGAACGTCACAACGAACATGACAAAGTCGCCGGGAAAATCAATGTGCTTTTCAATCATATCTTCAAGCATCTGGCCGAATACGCCGAGGGCAAGTGCTGCCAGTATTACCGCCATGAGAATTACGGCATTGAACGTACCGAGGATTCTCAGCCAGAAATAATTACGCTTCTTCGATGCTCCAACGGCAATGTCCATGCCGTTTTTCAGTGCCATGAACCCCTTGCCCGCAGTCCACAGTATAACCAGTGCGGAAAGCGAAACGGTAAGAGCCGTTTTCCCGTACACCTCGGAAATTATGCCGACCATTATCGAATGCAGTTCCGGCGGCACCGCCTCTGCAAGCAGATCTGTCAGCTGGTCACGGGTAAGATTGGTGTACCGCAGCAGCGACATCAGCAGCATTACCAGCGGAAAAAATGACAGTATAAAAAAGTATGCAGCACTGGCTGCAAATGATCCGATGTTGTCATCGCTTATCATATCGCAGAAACCTTTTATCTTCTGTGCGATCCTTAACGGTTTTTTCATCCCCTTCAAAACTTATCCTCCGAATCAGTAATAGTGCTTGCGCAGATCGACTTTTTTTCTTTCCGGATTCTGCGCACCGCCTGCTTTGCGTCCGGTCTTGGTAAGGCTTATAACCTTTCGCTCATCCGAAGCAGGAGTATCACCTTCCCGTTCGTAAACAGGATATGCCACTCTTTCACATCCGCCCGTGATCTCCTCAGGAGTCCTCGTTTCGATCTCCTGCATCTGTCCCGGAGAAGGAACTGATAACCTCTGTCCCGGAGCAGGATTTACAAGCGGCAGAGCCGCACCAAACACCTCATTGTTTACAAGGGCGAAATTTCTGTCAAGTTCCCTTTTCAGTTCCTGCTGTTTCAGTGCGCGGAGATGCATTTCAGAATCCAGCATCTTGAGATCATCCTCAAGCTGACGGCAGGTCTGCCTGTCAAGCCTCTGACCGTGTCCGCTTCCCGTGAGAAAATCACCTATAATAAACGGAAGTGACAGCACCTTGCAGACCACAATGGCAGCAACTTTCGGTCCGAATATCATATTGAGGCCGCTTACGAACATGATCGCAAAAAACAGAAACACCATAAGAAAATTCGGTGACGGAGAGGATCCGAGCGAAAGCAGAAAAAGCATCAGAAAAACACCGAA
>CADAPI010000048.1:0-9161 GCA_902789705.1 uncultured Ruminococcus sp. | reverse complement strand
GATCTGGCTTACCTGTTTCAGAGGCCCATTCGTCGAAGCATCTGCCTCAACACGCGCCGAAACGTCGATAAACCTTGAGATCTTCTTTTCAATATTTGTAGGCTGACGGCGTCCGCTGCTAAGCTGCCTCTTAATATCCTCAGCCTGAGACTGTACAGCAAGATATTCTTTTCCTGCTGCCTCTTTTTTATTACAGTAATCAACAACATGGCTGTTGCTCATGATCTTAGCTTCAAGCATATTCTTTTTCATGCTGACGCATTTCCTGTCAAGGTCGAGCTTAAGTGCGAAGAATTCACTCTCCTCCATCCTCTGCTCCACCTTGCTCTTTTCCGCAAGCGGAGAAGTGATCCCCCTTCTCATCCTCTCATCAAAACCGTAGCATGTTATCATCACTTCATAATCATCCGTCCGGTGATTATATTCAGCCGACATCGTAAAAACTGTCCCTGGCTCAATAGTGAATATTTCATTTCTCCTGTTTTTAAACTCAAGGTATTTTTCAGCCTTCCAGTATATATCTGTCTCAAGAAGGTCTCCATTATTTGTTGTTTTCTGGTAAACCATAGTTATCCCCCTTCCAGAAAGTATGTTTCTTTTGTTCTTCAAATATTATACCATAAAAACAGGGTAAATGTCCATATATTACAGGAAAGGCTCCGATACGTTACCGGACATATCGGAGCCTTTTTTCATTATTCTGTCATCATTATTCACAGATATCCTTCACCTCTGCAAACACGGTTGCAGCTGCCAGTACCGCTGCAATTAACACCATAAGTATTTTTCTCATATTTTTATGTCTCCTGCTATAAATGTGGCAGCTCTGCGAGCTGCATTCTATAATTTTCATCTCGTTTCCGAGATGAAAATAACCATTTCCACATCGTGCTGTTACCGCAAAAACGCTCCTCTTAAAATCTCACACCCAAATCCGCTCAGGCTCATACTAAGCAGCTTTTTAAGCGCCGTAACCAGCGGATATTACTGTTTCCAGTTCACTTCTTTAAGCATACAGTAATACGCCGTTTTCCCGTCGCTGGAGTAGCCAGCGTTTCTGTAGAAGTCATGGGTTTTCGGATCATGGGATCCGGTTATCAGCATTATTTTGTAGCAATCATTTTCTTCAGCGATCTTCCTTGCATATTCCAGACATGCTGATGCAAGATGCCGTCCGCGGTAATCGATATTCGTTACAACATTTTCAACCAACGCATACGGCAGACCGCCCCTTGTCAGATTAGGCACAACGATACATGTGCATGAGGAAACTATTCTGCCATCTTCTTCTGCAACGATCAGATGGTAATCGCTGTTTCCGAGTATTTTATTCCATGTGTTTTTCAGTTTTTCATCTGTTTCCGGAACGCTTGTTTCATGCAGATGAAGATATAATTCAAGCAGTCCCTTCAGATCTTTTTCTTCAGCTTCTCTTATCATGTTTTTCACGTCTCTCTGTAAGAATATTTGAGATTATTATAACATATAAATCCAGTGTACACAACACGTTAATGGCAGCCCTGCGAGCACATGCCAGAGTCTTTTTTGTTTTTACTGCAGTGTTCCTTTTTTGTGACTTCTATTGCAAATTTTCATTAATCGTGGTATAATTTTTTTATAAATTCAATATAAAAAAGGAAATTGAGGTTTAATTACAATGCTTAATATTATGACCAAGAAAAAAGATATGCGTGCACTTGCTGCGGCGCGTGAAATAAAGCTCAGACATCTGTTCTTTGAACTTACCATGCGGTGCAATGAGCACTGTCTGCACTGCGGAAGCAGATGCGGTGATGTTAAGGCTGAGGAAATGACACCTGCACAGTATCACGAAGTCATGAAGCAGATAGCTGAAGATTTTGATACAAAATCATTCACGCTCTGCATCACAGGCGGCGAACCGCTTATCAGAACAGACTTTTTTGATATAATGGATGACGCAAACAAACAGGGATTCCTCTGGGGCATGACCTCAAACGGTATTCTCATCACGCCTGAAGTTGCAAAGGATCTTAAAAGAACAGGCATGAAGACTATTTCCATAAGCATAGACGGAACGGAAGCGACACATGACGCTTTCAGACAGACACCGGGCGGATGGAAAAGAGCCATGGAAGGCGTTCAGAACCTTATTGACGTGGGCGGATTCCAGCATATTCAGATAACAACAGTCGTTACTCACCAGAACATCGGCCAGCTTGACGAGCTGTACCGCATTTTCAACGACATGGATATAGATTCCTGGAGAATCGTAAACATCGATCCTATAGGAAGAGCAAATGAACACCCGGAACTCCTTATGACAAACGAAGACATCGTTCACATGTTCGAATATATCAGAAACATGAGGATCAAGGGCGAACCTGTTACATACGGATGCGAGCACTATCTCGGAATGGACTACGAACGCGAGGTACGTGACTGGTATTTCCGCTGTGAAGCAGGCTACGGAGTGGCAAGTATAATGTCAAACGGCGATATTACCGCCTGTCTTGATATCGAACGCCGTCCGGAATTCATAATGGGCAACATTTTCAAAGATCGTTTCAAAGACGTCTGGGAAAACAAATTTGAAATATTCAGAAAAGGTCTCACCTGCGGGGAATGTGAAAAGTGCGGTGAATATGAATTCTGCAAGGGCGGAGCTTATCACACCTGGAACTTTGATGAAAACAGACCAAACGTATGCTTCAAAGACGTCCTTTTCTGATATGTGCATTAACAGACACTGTCTGAAGATATTCACTGAAACACAGTAATTTCCGGACAGTTCCCAACGGAGGGGTAGTATGAAAAAAGTTACTGCAATCATCAGTCTTGCTGCTGTTTTCGCATTCTACGGTCTTATTTACGACGGTATGTGTGACACATCAGGGGAAAGACTTATCTACACCGAACATGTCAGTTACCGCGAGGGCGAGGAAGAAACGCTGACTGCAACATCATTCCTTGATGCCATTGACATCGCAATGGCCGAGAATGAGGCAGACCCTGAAACCACCGAGTTTCCTGAAAAATTCAGTCTGACCGATCTCGGTATCATAACAAAAGTCAAAAAACAGGGCGACTACGGCATGTGCTGGGCAATCGCCGCAACAGATTCCGTTGAAACTCAGCTTATAGAAAACGGTATAGATGATCATCCCGATCTTTCGGAATGGCACCTGGGCTACTTTGCCTACCGCGGATACAAGCCTCTTATGTCAACCGAGGAAAATGTATTCAACACCGGAGGCACCAACACCATTGCCGCCGCCACGCTTTCACGCTGGCAGGGTCTGATAACCGAGGACAAGGCTCCGTACGGTACTGTTCAGAGCATGGAACCGTACATGCAGTACGCAGCAGACTACAAGGTAACGGACGTACTTAACGTCCACCCGCTCAGTTCCTCTCACGTAAAGCATTCCGTAAATTTCATGAAGGAACTCGTATACAACCACAATGCGGTCGCAGCAGCATGCTACAGCCGTCCGGAATATTACAACGAGTATACGCATGCACACTATGTTGACGAAGAAGGCGCAGGCATCGACCATGCTATCCTCGTTGTCGGATGGGACGACAACTACTCCAGGAAGAATTTCCGCCGTGACCGCAGCCAGCCTGAACACAACGGAGCATGGCTTGTAAAGAACAGCTGGGGAACAGACTGGGGCGATAAAGGTTACTTCTGGATATCATACGAAGACAAAAGCTTCTGTGAAGCAGGATGCTACAACAGCGTTCCGGCTGACACCTACTCGACCAATTACCAGTACGACGAAGCCGGATGGTGCGTATCGATATCTGCTGACGCAAACCAGAAAAATCTTTCAGGATACATGGCAAACACATTCACAGCTGAAAACGATGATCCGATAACAGCCGTGGCTTTCTACACCACCGAAGATGATGCCGATTATGAAATATCGGTCTATACAGGCACCGATCCTTCATCGCGCTCATACTCTCCTGTAAACGGAACTCTGGCATCGCAGACTTCCGGATCACAGCGCTACACCGGATATCACACAGTAAATCTTGAAACTCCTGTAAGCGTAAAACAGGGTGATAAATTTTCAGTTGTTGTAAGGCTTACAAACCATGAATCACCTTACTGCATTCCGATGGAAGCTTCTGCAGCCACAGTTTCAGCCGGATTCTTCTCATCGCACACCTATCTTTTCCACACATTTGCTGACAGCGAAACTGACAGCAGCTACATAAGCCTTGACGGAAAGACATGGTACCTTACCACAAACAAGCGTTACTCATACAACTATCCTGAGTATCTCGGACTTTCTGCTCCGCTGAAGAAACTCAGATCAATAGTTTTAGGCAACACATGCCTTAAAGCATTCTCATCTCCGGCAGATTCAGTAATACTGCCTGAGGAACCGGATCCTCCTGCTATCACTGAACCGGCAGTTACGACAGAACCGGAAGTAACCGAACCGGCAGAAACCACATCAGTGACCACAGAGGTCCCTCCTCTTGCCGAAGACAAATTCGACATAAACAAGGACGGAAAAGTAAACGCGGAGGATCTGAACATTCTGATCAGCTGCTTCCACGGCACACTTTCCGAAAAATATGACACCGACATGAACGAAGACGGAAAAACAGCTATAACTGACCTTATACTGATGAAAGACCGTCTCACCGGTACTCAGTACAGCGTCGATACGTCGAACTGAAATACCGCATAAAAAATATAGGGAATAACTGATCCTTACCGGTTACGGTACAGGGATCGCCGGGGGATTTTTTAACTGTTTCCCGGAAAAACTGATTAAATCGGATATCCGCTTTATAAGGATGATATCCGGGAGGGAACTTAATGAACAGAAAAATAATCAGGTCCGATGGCAGCATACGACAGCACAGGATCAGACTGATAGTATCAATGATATGTATCACCATGCTCCTTTCCATCGCTGCAATGCTTTTCCTGGCTATAAATCAGTCAGCAGCGTCATCGGAATACAGCCGCATGATCGAGACCGATCTCCGGAACAGAGACGATCTGACAAAGATCAGCAAAAATCTTTACAACCATGAGGAAATGATATTCCAGTACATCATTTCAGACAATACAAACTGGGCACGTACAAGGATCAAGGAACAGACCGCAGAACTTGAAGAAGAACTTCAGGAAACTCTTACTGAATTCGGAAACAACGTTACAGACACCGAATACGAACAGTACTACCTCCTAATCGATCTCGGTACAAAGGAATACCTTGAAAGTGTGGACAGGGTCATAGAATTTGCAGACGCGGAAGATATCGCATCGGCTAATTTCTATATGAACTCCTGCCTTAACAAGTATATTTTCAAAATAAACAGCACAATAACAGAATACGAAAAGCTCATGAATGCAGATGTCGAAGCCACCCGCACAAACATGCTGCATAAAACAGCGCGGGCAAGCCAGACAACTGCCGCCGGCATTACTCTGGTCGTGCTTTTCTCAGCTTTATCAATGTTCACCTGCGGAAAAGTTTCAAGGAATCTGCTCAACAAGGATTCCCTTACATGTGCAGATAATTTTGAGTATTTTCAGAAGCTGTGCGGCAGTCTTGCGAAAAGCGGCCATTTCAGCGATTACACCTGCGTTTTCTGCAACATCAGGGACTTCAGATTCTACAACAGCAAATACGGCTACAAGGCGGGCGATCAGGTCCTTACCGAATTTGCGGACCACATCAGAGATTTTCTGGTCAAGGGAGAGCACTTCGCCCGTGACGGCGGTGACAGCTTTCTGCTTCTTATCAGCAGCGACCGCGAAGATCAGTTTATTTCGCACATGAAAGATATAAAAATTGACATACTCGAACGTTCCGATCAGCTTCAGGTTTACTGCGGTCTGTACAGGATCCAGGAAAACGATGTACCGGGTGACGCCTTTGCCGCATGTACTCTCGCACTGAGCTCAGCGCGGAAGAGCACCAGCGATTCGTTTATCCGATACGATCCTGAAATGTTCACTGAGATAGATTCTCGTATGGATACGCTCTACCTTTGTAACCAGGGCCTTAAAAACGGCGAGTTTCTTGTCTACTACCAGCCGAAGGTAAACATCGAAAACAATACTCTGTGCGGATGTGAAGCCCTTGTACGCTGGATGCACGATGGTGAACTGATCCCTCCGGGAAAATTCATAAGCATTCTGGAGGAAAACGGTAATATAAGTGCTCTTGACTTCTATGTTTTCCGGCGTGTCTGCAGCGACATCGCTGAATGGAACAGAAAAGGCATCACGCCTGTGCGTGTGTCATCGAACTTTTCAAAGGTCCACCTGAAAGATCCGGACTTTGCGGATAAAATAATAGAAATAATAGATGAATACGGTATCGATCCGAAATATGTCGAAGTGGAACTAACCGAATCATCGGCCTATGACGACTTCGCCTCTCTTGCGGAATTTGTGAATGTCATGAAAAGCAAAGGCATTTTCACATCGATGGATGATTTCGGCACCGGATATTCATCACTGTCCATGCTTCGCGATCTGGACGTTGATGTCATCAAGATAGATAAGTCCTTCATTGACGACCTTGACAGGGAAAACAATCCGAACAAGAAGATGATCGGCACCATAGTCCGCATGATCCACGATCTTGAACGTGAGGTCATCTGCGAAGGCATTGAGACAAAGGAACAGGTAGAATTCCTTAAGCAGATACATTGCTTTGCGGCTCAGGGCTATCTTTACGATACTCCTCTTCCCCACGACGAATTTGAAAAAAGGCTCAATGATCCTGTTTACAGTAATAAATAATAAGGGAAACGCTGATTTATTCATAAATCAGCGTGGGGCTCCGGGGCGAAGCCCCGCAAATCCCACCTCCGGAAATATGGTTTCACCGTATTTCCGGATATTTTTTTATGTATAACTCCAAACAACTTGTAAAAGCCATGGTGTTATGATATAATTAAAGTTGGTCACTGCACGGCAGTGTATTAATTCAAATATTACAAGAGGTAAATAATATGGCTACTTTTCCGCTCAATACTGATAAACACATTATTTTCTGCATCATAGGGTTTGTTTTCTTCATGCTGCAGTTTTTCAGACAGGGTTACAAATACCAGATAATATCAGCATTTGCTATCGCATCTACACTTCTTCTCTACGTTAATGACTCACCTGCATGGCGTTATGCTGTGGGAATTATCGAGCTCATCCTGATCATCGCAATTTTCGTTGTAATGTCAGTTGAAAAGAAAAAAGAAGAACTTAAAGCCAAAGCAGAAGCAGCTGCAAAAGCGGCAGCAGAGAATGCAGAAGCAGATACCGCGGAGAGTAACAATGAATAAGATAACCGTACTTGACTGGGACACAGTTTCAACCGGCGACATATCCAAAGATGAGATCTTTTCAGACGGAAACATAACCTTTTACGGACTCACCTCCGCTGAACAGACCGCAGAACGTATAGGCGACAGCCCGATCGTGCTCTGCAACAAGGTCCTTATTACTGAAGAAATAATGGATGCCTGTCCGGATATCAGGTACATAGGTCTTTTCGCTACAGGCTTCAACAACATCGACATAAAGGCCGCAAAGAAGCGCGGCATAACAGTGTGCAACGCCGGTTCATATTCAACTGACGCAGTTGCACAGCATACATTCGCTCTCATTCTGGGACATTACAGCAAGGTTTCGCTGTACCGCGATTACACCGAAAGCGGGAAATGGATCACATCCCCTACATTCTCCGCATTCCCTTATCCTATGTATGAACTCGCAGGCAAAACTCTTGCGGTCGTAGGGTTCGGAAGCATAGGAAAAACAGTTGCAAAGATAGCTGACGCATTCGGAATGAATGTCATTGTAAACACAAGAACAAAACCGGAAAACTGCGGCTATGAACTGGTAAGCCTGGATGATGCCTTCAGACGTGCTGACGTGATCACCTTCCACTGCCCTCTTACGGAGGAAACCAAAGGTGCCATAAGCCGTGAACGCATTGCGCTTATGAAGAAAGATGCTATCATCATAAACACATCAAGAGGTCCTGTTGCAGACGAACAGGCTCTTGCTGATGCACTTAATTCCGGTCAGATCGCAGGCGCAGGACTTGACGTTCTCGAATACGAACCAATGAGAAAAGACTGTCCTCTTATCGGTGCAAAAAACTGCATCATCACTCCTCACGTTGCCTGGGCACCGCTTGAAACAAGACGAAGACTGATAAATATTGTAAACAGCAATATCAGAGCCTATTTAAACGGCACCCCGGAAAATGTAGTAAATCCATGAAAGGAATGTGTAATTACACATGGAACGTATTTCAGATAAAAAGCGTATCGTCATAAAACTCGGAACATCAACACTTGCACACAGTACCGGAAAGCTCAATATCAGAAAGATGACTTCACTTGTACGCGTACTGGCAGATCTTCAGAACTCCGGAAAAGAGCTTGTCATAGTTTCTTCCGGCGCGATCGGACTTGGTGTTGGCAAGCTCGGACTCAAGGCACGTCCTTCCGACACTCCTTCAAAGCAGGCCTGCGCTGCTGTCGGACAGTGCGAACTGATGTACATGTACGACAATCTCTTTGACGAATACGGCATAACAGTAGCCCAGATCCTTCTCACCAAAACGATCCTCGAAAAGAACAACGTTGTAAACACTTTTGAAAAACTCATTTCAATGGGTGTTATTCCGATCGTAAACGAAAACGATACAGTTGCCATCGACGAGCTGGAACTTGAGATCGGCGAAAACGATTCTCTTTCAGCAATGGTCGCAAATCTCGCAAGAGCCGATCTCCTTATAATCCTTTCTGACATTGACGGTCTTTTCAGTTCCGATCCGCACACTGACAAAACCGCAAAGCTTATTCCTGTAGTCGAAAAGATAGATCACCACATCGAGGAGATCGCCGGAGGTGCAGGTTCATCACTCGGCACAGGAGGCATGGCCACCAAGATAAATGCTGCAAAAATAGCAACCGAATCAGGCATCGACATGATAATCATGAACGGCAAAAATCCTGAAATGCTCTACGATCTTTTTGAAGATATTCCTGTAGGCACGCTTTTTAAAGCTAACAAATAAAAGCTAAGTAAACACTGATTAAATCGGAAATCCGGCTTCGCCGGATTTCCGGAGGTGGGATTTGCGGGGCTTCGCCCCGGAGCCCCACGCTGATTTATGAATAAATCA
>CADAPI010000047.1 GCA_902789705.1 uncultured Ruminococcus sp. | reverse complement strand
AGCGCTACCATCAATCCTGATATTCTCGGTGAGGCTAACCGTTCACTCAACATGTTCGTAATAAGCAGAAAGATCCTTGAAAAGATCGTTACCCGTTTTGCTCCTGAAGGTTTCGCAAGCTTCGACAAGCAGGTTCTCCAGCAGAACAAGGCTAATTACAAGATATGCGGTTTCGAGCACAAGGGTTATTATGAAAAGATCGAAGATATCATGTCCTACTACAATGCGAATATGAATCTTCTCAAACCTGAAAACTTACACAAGCTTTTCCTCAACGACACTCCTATCTTCACAAAGGTCAAGGACAGTGCTCCGGCCAAGTATGAAAAGGGTTCAAGCGTTAAGAACTCACTTGTGGCTGACGGATGCGTTATCGAAGGAACAGTTGAAAACTCAATACTTTTCCGTGGCGTAAAAGTCAAGAAGGGTGCCATCGTCAGAAACTGCATTCTTATGCAGAACACCAAGATCGGCGAAGGTGCTGAACTTCACGCTGTAATTACGGACAAGAACGTAAAGGTCGGCAAGGACAAGCTTCTTACAGCTTCCATGAAGAATGCTCTCTTCATCAAGAAGAATCAGAAGATCGAAGAAGACTGACACAATATTTACAGACAAATGATGACCGGAGACAGTCAATGAACTGTTTCCGGTCTTTTGGTAATAAAGATTGACATGTTCTTTGTAAAATGTTATAATTGGTTTATTGATTTCAGTGAATTGTTTGTAAACATTTTACTACCGGCCGGCATACGTTAATGTGCAGCCGATAATAATAACATTGGGGGTATATTTATGAATATTTTATACGTGGCAAGTGAAGCAACGCCTTTTGCAGCATCCGGCGGGCTTGCTGATGTTTCGGGGTCACTTCCTGCAGCAGTAAACAAAAAGGGACATGACTGCAGAGTAGTAATACCGCTTTATAAAAACATGAAACCGGATCTCAGGGCAGCGCTTACACCGCTTACCAGCATTACGGTCGACGTAGCCTGGAGAAAACAGTACTGCGGTATACTTACGACAATATACAACGGAGTGGTTTACTATTTCATTGATAATGAATACTACTTCGGACGTGACGGAATGTACGGCTTTTACGACGACTGTGAAAGATTCACCTTCTTTTCAAGAGCAGTTCTTGAAATGCTTCGCTACATCGATTTCAAACCGGATATAATCCATGCAAATGACTGGCAGACGGCTCTTATTTCTGTTTACTACCAGACGCTTTACCGTTACCAGCAGGGATTTGACAATATCAAAAATCTCTTCACGGTCCACAACATTCAGTATCAGGGCAAGTACGGAACTGAAGTAGTGAACGAGATCATGGGTATTCCTATGTATCACAGCGACCTTCTTATGTACGATGACTGTGTTAACATGATGAAGGGTGCGTTTGAAGCCGCTGACAGAATTTCAACAGTCAGCCCGAGCTATGCCTGGGAGATACTTGATCCGTGGTATGCCTACGGCCTTGACAGAATACTTATAAACAAGCAGTACAAGCTTTCCGGCATTCTCAACGGCATCGACACCACTGTTTATGATCCTGAAAATGATCCTCTCATTCCTGCTAACTTCAAAGCGGGAGCCCATGTAAAGGGCAAGAAGATATGCAAGGATAAGCTGCTTGAAGAACTCGGACTTAAGGAAGGCGATGAACCGTTAGTAGGTATAGTAACAAGATTCGTTGCTCACAAGGGACTTGACCTGATCAAATATATCTTCGAGGAAATGGTTGACAGAGGCTTTAAGTTTGCTGTTATCGGCAGCGGGGAAAAGATCTTCGAGGACTTTTTTGAGGAAATGGCACACCGTTATCCGGACAGAGTGAGCGTTACATTGGGATTTGTTCCGGAAAAAGCAAGAAGGATCTACGCCGGATCCGATATGTTCCTCATGCCTTCACAGAACGAACCGTGCGGCCTTGCACAGATGATAGCAATGAGATACGGTACAGTTCCGATAGTACGTGAAACAGGCGGATTACGTGATTCCGTAAAGGACTGCGGCGGTGAAAACGGCAACGGATTTACCTTCAAGACCTACAATGCTCATGACATGCTTAATGCCTGCCTCAGAGCACAGTCACTTTACAGTGACAAGAAGGCATGGAAGAAGCTTGTTGACGATGTTATGAAGTGCGACTTCAGCTGGGAGTCTTCGTCTGAAAAATACATCGAACTTTACAAGTCACTTACAGGCCTCTGATCTGTTAAAGTATAAAAGGGAATAAAGATGACTACAACGGAATGCTTTAAACTTATAAAATCCGGACCGGCACAGGAAAGCCTGTTCGAACTGTTTGACAAGCTGGAACCGGTTACTCCTTCATTCATGATAGGAATGTGGAAGGGGACTGAAATACCATCCGGTCATCCCATGGACGGTATTTTAAGCCTTGCGCCATGGTTCGGAAAGAAGTTTTATGATGAGGAGAATGCAGCACCTCTTATCATGCGTGACAAACAGGGGAGACTTTACAGTGCAGATCCTGACAGGCTGCTGAAGTACGCAAAACTGTTTTCACTTGTTCCGAATAAGCCTGCGGGTATTGACCCGAATCTCTTTGACCCGTTTTTTAAGATGTTCCGTACATCCAGAAACAAGGCAAGAGTGAGAGAGATTCGCTACAGGGGAACAGTAAGTACGGCCATGATCTATGATCACCTCGAAATAATTGATGTTTTCAGAAAAATTGATGAAAACACGGTAATGGGAGTAATGGATTTCAAGGGCGACATGCATAAAAAAGGATACTTCTTTCTTCTGAAGCGTCAGCGCCGTATTGAGGAGAAAAAATATGAGAAATAACGATTCAATAACATTAACAGAAAAACTAAGAAACAAAATCAACATTTACAGGGAAAATAAACCGAGTGCATTTATTTTTATACTTGTAATTGTATCAAACCTTGCAGCTGTCATGCTATCATCACTGCTGCTTCTCTTCCTGCCTGAAAACAAGGGAAGAGGCTTCGGTGAGATGATGCGGTTTGCATTTACACTTATGGTAAACCCGAGCGGAAGATACCAGTACAGTGACTATCCGGTTTCACTTATAATCACAACAGTGGTCGTACTTCTCGGTATGATCTCTCTTACAGGCGGAACTGTCGGTTATATAACAAGTATCATTATGAATATAATCGAAAAGTCCTCGTCAAGCCGGAGAAACCTGAAACTTGACAAGCATATAGTAATACTGAACTACAATCACAAAGTACCGGCGCTTATCTATGACTACTGTTTCGATGATATCAGCAGCACATACATAGTAATACTTGCTGACAAGGAAAAATCATATATTGAAAAACAGATCGACGATGTTTTCAGCATTTACGGAAAGAAGAAAAAGCTTTTCAATATCATTGTCAGAAACGGAAATCCGTTATCAAAGCTGGAACTCGACAAGATCTCGCTTAACACAGCCAAAACTGTTATTATCATGAGCCCTGAAGAGGATGGCGCTTCAGACCGTTCTGCTTCATACAATGCACAGAGTTTTGCAATTTCAAAGCTGTTTATGTTTATAAGCAGTTATCTGAAAAAATACGATGCATCATGTTCGCCTAATCTTATAGTTGAAACACCGAATTCTGATATCGAAAAGATAATAAGCGAATATCACGATGAATCTGATTCTTCCGGACATCAGACAGTAGAACTTGTAAATTACAATGAGCTTCTCGGAAAGATATTTGCGATAGTAACAATGATGCCTTCGCTGAATGACGCACTTCTGCACATGATAAGTTTTGAGGGCGTTGAGTTCTACATTGAGGATATACCGGATGGTATTTCTGTTTCAGAAGATATCAGAAGACAGAAAAGTGCTGTCCCGATCATTGACAAGGGCGGAAAGAGAGTTTATCTTGCTGAAGACGAAAATGCTGCCGGTCAGATAAAGAACGGTGCAGGATCCGGAAAAGCGCTTTCAGAGATCAAACCGTTCAAGCCGGTGGTGAACATCGACAAATCCAAGATTGTAATAGTCGGCTCAAACAGCAAGCTGAAATATATTCTTGAAAGCCTTGCATGCTTCAAGAAGGAATTTGAAGGAACGGATCTTGACGTAATACTTATGGATACCGAGGAAAACAGAGAACAGCTTGAAAAATGCTGCAGTGACCCTGCCTACAGCGTACTTTTCGAGGGCGAGGGAAGCGGCACTGTAGTGATAAAAGATATATTCGAGCCGCTTGCTGATCTTGATCCGCATATACTTGATAACACAAATTCAGTACTTTTCCTTTCAGATGAGAACTGCGAAGACGGACATATCGATGAAAAGCCGCTTCTTTTCTGGAGCAGACTCAATAACAGCAAGGTTAAGAACAGTGCTGAAAACACTCAGTCATGGGAATGCATCGTTGAAGTACTCGACATGCAGAATAAGGATATCATTGAAAGCCGTGACAGGGATCAGGTAATTTTAAGTGAAAAGTTCTTAAGCTGCCTTTACGCACAGCTTGGCAAAGATCCGAAGCGTCTTGAATTCATAAGGGACATGGTCACATATGAAAATGACAGTTCATCAGTAAACAAAAACAACGAGCTTCTTAACGACTGCAGCGTGATCTCTGTGGCAGCCGGAATGTTCTTTAAGAATTATGAAGGAGCGCTTGATTTTGCAAGCAAGCGTGAACTGATCTCAGGTGTATTCGAAGCAACAGACCACAGATATCTGCCGGTCGGCTGCGTAAAGAATGGTGTAAACTACCTGTTTGCAAGAACGAATGGCAGTAACGATGATCTTGACACAGCTGTTCTTCTTCCGAAAAATGACGACGAAAAACTTGTCATCAGAGAAAACAGACTTAAACTTGATCCGAAAGATGAAATTATTGTTGTAAAAATGTAATACCCGAAAGCTGAACCCAGAACGTTTTCAACGTTCTGGGTCCGGCTTTCATATTTTTTATCTTGATTTAGGTGTCGTAAAAATGTTATAATAGAATGTGCGGTTAATTTATGCTGCCATGCAGACAGACAAACTGAGTTTTCTGATCTGCATTCAGGCTTACAATAACCCGCAATAAATATCAAGAGGTGCTACAATGCCAAAAAAAGATAATAAATCTGGCAGCGGCAGTAATAACAGTGATAACAAAAGAAAGAAAAGAGGAGCAGACAAGCCGGAGGAAACCAAACAGGCGAAACCGTTTGACAGTAACTTCTGGTCAATAATCCTCCTTGCGTTCACAGTTTTTCTGACGCTTACAGCCTTTGTACCCGGTACAGACGGCTGGCTTAACATACATAACGTTGTCCGTGGAATATTCGGACTTTCAGTATTTCTCGTGATCCCGGTTTTCTTCTACGCTTCGTACATCATTTCCAAGGAAGAAAACAAGGACATGATCGTTTCTAGAATAATACAGGGCACACTTCTTCTCCTTCTGTCAAGTGCGATAATCCAGGTAGTGTTTATCGGTGATATTCCGGGCGAGGACTTTGACGCCAAGGTAACCGGTCTTTACGAAAACGGTATCCTGATGAAGAGCGGCGGCGTACTTAGCGCATTGCTCGGCGTACCGCTTGTTTCAATGCTGGGTGCTACGGGTGCCAAGCTTACTATACTTCTGGCTCTTTTTGTTATCGTTCTTCTTATGAAGAACATAACGGTGGAAAAGCTTTTTACCTCAATAAAGGACTGCTACGGCAAGGTAAAGGACTACTTCGGCAGACTGAATGACGAATCTCTCCGCGACAATTACGAAGAGGAGGTAGCCGCAGGGTCAAACTACAGGATCGATAAAGCAGCCGGCGAGCTGGTTCTTGACGAGAAAAAGCATCCTGCTCTTCCGCTTATAGACAAAGATGCTGCCGTTGTGCAGATAAAGAACTTTTTTAAGAAAAGATTCGGTCTTGATGATGAAGACGAGGAACAGAACGAAGAGCTTTCAGTTTTACTTGATAAAAAAGCTGAAGACCTTACAGTTGAAAAAACAAATACCAATACCATCGACATTCCGATAGTAACAGAGCAGGCAAACGACGAATATCTTAAAAAGAAAAAGCAGACTGAAGAGATAGAAGCTGCAGAACTTAAAAAAATGGCTTCCGTATATGGTCAGAATGATGACAGTATAGATGTTACACTTCCTGAAAGTGATCCCGGCAGCCGCAAGCCAATCGACCTTAACAAGAAGGATGATCTTCCGGCAAGGAAAAAGCCGGATACTGTTTCAGCAAAACCGCCATATAAGTATCCGCCTATAGAATTTCTCAAGGCGAAGGAGATATCCTCAACTGCCATAAAGGCAGAAGCAGAACAGAGGGAGACGGCTATCAAGCTTATCCAGACTCTTGAAAACTTCGGAGTAAAAGCTACTCTTTCTGATGTTCACAGAGGTCCTTCGGTTACAAGATATGAACTTCAGCCTTCTCCGGGTGTAAAGGTCTCAAAATTTACAGGCCTTGCTGACGATATTGCACTTAATCTTGCAGCAGCCGGAGTACGAATCGAGGCGCCGATCCCGGGAAAACCGGCAGTTGGCATCGAGGTTCCGAACGCAACAAAGGATACGGTCACTCTCAGGGAACTTCTTGAAAGTGATGAATTCAAAAACTCAAAGAGCAAGCTTTCATTTGCTGTCGGACGTGACATAGCGGGCAATGCCATTATAGGTGACATTGCAAAAATGCCGCACGTCATCATAGCCGGTTCAACAGGTTCCGGTAAGTCGGTATGTACAAACTCAATTATCATGAGTATTCTGTACAAGTCATCTCCGGACGAAGTAAGACTTCTTCTGGTCGATCCGAAGATCGTTGAATTCAAGGTCTATGACGGAATTCCGCACCTTCTCATACCGGTTGTTACTGATCCGAGAAAGGCAGCAGGTGCACTTAACTGGGCTGTACAGGAAATGCTCAGAAGATACAAGCTTTTTGCTGACAATAACGTAAAGGGACTTAAGGAATACAATGAAATGGCAGCCGAAAGCGGAGGAACGGTTGAACCGATACCGCAGATCGTTATTGCCATAGATGAGCTTGCCGATCTTATGATGGCAGCCAAGAACGAAGTTGAAGACGCTATATGTCGTCTTGCACAGATGGCACGAGCAGCCGGAATGCATCTTATAATCGCTACTCAGCGACCGACTGTTGACATTATCACAGGTCTTATCAAGGCGAATATACCAAGCCGAATTGCACTTTCAGTAAAATCCTCCATCGACTCAAGAACCATTCTTGATGTAAGCGGTGCTGAAAAGCTTCTCGGTCAGGGTGATATGCTCTATTCACCGGCCGGCCTTCCTAAGCCGATAAGAGTACAGGGATGTTTCTGTTCCACAAAGGAAATAGAATCAGTCGTTGAATACATCAAGATGGACGCAACTGCAAAATACAGTGATGAGATCATGGAAGAGATCGAAAAGAACGTACCTGTTCCGAAGGGTGAAAAAGCCGGAGGCGGAAGCGTTGACAGCGGCTTTGACAGCGATGATGACCTTATTGAAAAAGCCATTGATATTATTTTTGAACTCGGTCAGGCGTCAACTTCATCACTCCAGAGAAAGCTGAAGCTCGGTTACGCAAGAGCAGCAAGAATAATGGATGAACTCGAAGAGATCGGCGTTATAGGACCTTCAGAAGGTTCAAAGCCGCGCAGGATCCTCATGACAAAATCAGAGTGGGTCGAACGCAGGCTCCGCAGAGCTGACGATGAAGCCGGCGAGTAAATAATGAAGATTTTTAAAAGGATCCTCGTGGTCACTGCTCTGATTGTCATACTTCTCATGGCAGTGTCCGATACTTTCGGATTTGTATCCTATGAAGATATGATGGTCTTTCTCGGACTCAGACCGCCTGTTTTTACAACAGCTGAACTGTCAGTTCATTTCATTGATGTGGGACAGGGCGATTCCACCCTGATCATATCAGGAGACCGCACCGTGCTGATTGATGCCGGTGACAGTGAAGGCGGACAGGCAGTACGGTCATATCTTGTGTCGCAGAAGGTGGATCATCTTGATTACATCATAGCCACACATCCTCACTCCGATCATACCGGCGGGATAGAAACGGTGCTTGAAAGCTTTGAGACAGGCACTCTGCTGATACCGGTTTTTTCTGAGAACGGTAAGAGTGAAGATGATCTTTATGCCTGGCATGAGCTTAACCGGACCGCGGAAGCAGCGGGTATAGCGATGACTGAAGCAGTTCCGGGAATGGCCCTGGATCTCGGCATATCATCACTTTCGGTCCTTGCGCCGTCAGGTGACTACGATGAGATCAATAATTACTCGGTGGTTACCGAGCTTGTGCACGGGGACAACAGTTTTCTGATCACCGGCGACGCTGAAACCGAAAGCGAAGCCGATATGCTGAAAAGCGGCGTTCTCGAAGATATCGATGTTCTGAAGGCGGGACATCACGGAAGTTCAACATCGACCGGCAGTGAATTTCTTGAAATAGTTAAACCGGAATATGCAGTCATATCCTGCGGGGCAGGTAATTCATATAATCATCCGTCGGCATCAGTAATGAAAAGGCTCGGAGAATACGGAGTCCGTGTTTTCAGGACAGATCTGCAGGGCAGCATAATCGCTGAATCAGACGGAAAAACCATCTGCTTTTTAACGGCAGATAAAGAACAGGCGGAGAAATAATATGGGCAGCAGTATAGATGTTTTTGCAGCTATTAAAAGCAATTACGGCAGCATGTCAAAAGGACACAGAAAAATAGCCGAATACATACTCGAAAACTATCAGAAAGCCTCTTTCATGACGGCTCTTTCTCTTGGTCAGACTGTAGGTGTAAGCGAATCAACTGTGGTGCGTTTTGCAATGGAACTAGGTTTTGACGGATATCCGGGTTTTCAGGATAATCTTAAGACAGCAATGAAGTCAAAGCTTACATCCGTGCAGAGGATCGAGCTGGCAAGCAGCCAGATGGACAAGAACGATGTTTTTGACAAGGTTATGAGTCTTGACATCGAACTTATCAGACAGACAAGAGAGAACGGCGACAGGGAAGCCTTTGCCGGTGCGGTCGACGCCATTCTTAAAGCGAAGAAGATCTACATAGTCGCTTCAAGGAGCGCGTCAGCCCTGGCAGTATTTCTGCGTTATTACTTCAGCATTATTTTCGATGAAGTGGTGCTCCTCAATAACATTGACACAAGCGATATCCTTCAGCGTCTTTTCCGTGTAAGCGAGGACGACGTTGTAATAGGAATCAGTTTCCCGAGATATTCAAAGCACACGAATATTGCGATGGAGTACGCATCAGGAAAGGGGGCCACGACTATTGCCGTGACTGACAGTCAGCATTCTCCTATTGCGAAGAACGCAAAGCATGTGCTTACAGCCGGAAGCGGCATGGTCTCATTCGCCGATTCACTGGCAGCTCCTTTAAGCCTTATTAATGCGCTTATTGCAGCGGTAAGCCTTGAAAAGGAAGCGGAAATAGGCAGAAGCTTTGAGACCCTCGAACATCTCTGGGATGAGTACGACGTTTACGAAAAAACTGACCGATGACAAAGGGAGAATTTATTTGAGATTTGACAGTATAATCATAGGTGCCGGTGCAGCCGGTATGATGGCTGCCATTACAGCAGCACGTGCCGGCAGGAAAGTGGCTGTTTTCGAAAAGAACGACCGTATCGGCAAAAAACTCCGGATAACCGGCAAGGGCAGGTGCAATGTCACAAATTTCTGTACCCGTGATGAATTCATGGAAAATGTTCCGGTCAACAGCAGATTTATGTACAGCTCATTTTCCGCATTTACGCCGCAGGACGTTATGGATTTCTTTGAAAATGCAGGCGTACCGCTAAAGGTTGAGCGCGGGAACAGAGTTTTTCCCGTTTCGGACAAGGCGGCCGATATAGTTTCAGCCCTTGACCGTGAAATGAAAAAGGCGGGTGTAAAGCTTGTACACGAGACCGTAAAGGAGATAATCGTAGAGGACGGCGTCTGCTGCGGCGTAAGAACGGACAGGGGAGAACATAACGCACAGACAGTGCTTGTGGCCACAGGAGGTGCTTCCTATCCGCTTACAGGCTCCACAGGGGACGGATACAGATTCGCTGAGGAAACGGGTCACACGGTTACTGAAATAGTTCCTTCGCTTGTCCCGCTTGAGACTGCGGACGATTTCTGCGAAAAAATGAGCGGACTGGCGTTAAAAAACGTAACACTCACTCTTTATGACGGGAATAAAAAGATATACAGCGAACTTGGCGAGATGTCCTTCATGAATTACGGAGTAACCGGTCCGCTGGTTCTGACAGCAAGCTCGAGAATACGAAAAATGGAGCGTGGCAGATACGTTCTTTCCATAGATCTTAAGCCGGGACTTGACGAGGAAAAGCTTGACAAAAGACTTCTCCGCGACTTTACCGAAATGTCTTCTGCGGAGTTTAAAAGCGTTCTTGTAAAACTTCTTCCGTCAAAAATGATACCGGTCATAGTAAAGCGTTCCGGTATATCTTCCGTAATAAAAGCCGGACAGATCTCCAAGGAACAGCGTAAAGGCCTTGTAAAGCTTCTCAAGGACTTCAGACTGAATGTCACTGACTTCCGTCCTGTTGAAGAGGCGATAGTCACCAGCGGCGGCGTCAGCATCAAAGAGATAGACCCGAAAACCATGGAGTCAAAAATAGTCAGCGGTCTGTTCTTTGCCGGTGAAGTCATCGATGTGGACGGCTATACAGGCGGATTCAATCTTCAGATAGCATTTTCGACAGGATATACTGCCGGAATGAATATATAGGGAAACGCTGATTTATTTATAAAACAGCGTGGGGCACGGGGCGAAGCCCCGCAAATCACCCCTTCCGAAATCCGGCGAAGCAGGATTTCGGATTTTATGAGTGTTTCCTTAAAATAATCAGAAAAGAGGTATATTAAAATGATAAATGTTGCCATCGACGGACCTGCAGGTGCAGGCAAAAGCTCAATAGCAAAGGCTGTTGCAAAGGATACAGGATACATCTACGTTGACACAGGTGCTCTGTACCGTGCTGTTGCACACTACACACTTGAAAAGGGCGTTTCACCTGATGACAGCGCTGCGGTAGTTGCACTTCTCGACGGACTTGAAATAAAGCTTGCATACAGTGAAGGCGTTCAGAAAGTTATTTCACAGGGAAATGACGTTTCCGGAAAGATAAGAACTCCTGAGGTATCAATGGCTGCATCGAAAGTATCTGCTATTCCTGAGGTAAGAGCTTTTCTTTTTGATCTTCAGAAGAAGATAGCTGCTGAAAACAACATCATCATGGACGGCCGTGACATCGGTACTGTAGTCCTTCCAGATGCACAGCTCAAGATCTTCCTGACAGCAAGCGCAGAGGAAAGAGCAAGAAGAAGATTTGCCGAACTTAAGGATACCGAGGGTGTAACTTTTGAAAGCATTCTTGCTGACATAATAAAGCGTGATGAAAATGACATGAACCGTGCAGTTTCACCTCTTAAGCAGGCTGAAGATGCAGTTCTTGTAGATACAACTGAAATGACGATCGAAGAGGTAATTGCACTTCTTGAAAAGATGATAAAGGAAACTGAGGCAAAGGAGGCGTAACCCTTGTTTTTATACGGAATAGTACGCCGCGGAGCTATACTTGCATATAAGATCTGGTACAGAGTCAGCTTTGAGGGTGTTGAGAATATCCCTGACCCGAAGGACGGGACTTTCGTGGTTGCCTGCAATCACAGATCATATGCTGATCCGGTACTGCTTTCGCTTAAGATAAAAAGACCATGTTGCTTTATGGCGAAGGAAGAGCTTTTTAAGAATCCGCTGTTTTCAGCACTTATCCGTTTCTTCGGTGCCTTTCCTGTACGACGCGGTGCAGGGGATGACGGTATAATCGATACAGCTGTCGGTAAGCTGAAAGAAGGTAAGAACCTAGCGATATTCCCAGAGGGATCGCGTTCAAAGGACGGAAAAGTCGGACGAGGAAAGACCGGTGTTGCACTTATTGCAGCCAGAGCTGGCGTTCCGGTCTTACCGGTGGGCATAGCTTATGAGGGAAAGCTTCATTTCGGAACAAAAGTAACTGTACGCTACGGAAAACCGATCAGCCCGGAACAGCTGAAGATCAGTGAAACACCGCATCCAAGAGAGCTTAAAATGCTGAAGCTCACGATCATGGACGCTATAACTGAACTGGTGGAGAAGTAATATGGGAATTGAAGTAGCAAAGTCAGCAGGTTTCTGTTTCGGCGTTGACCGTGCAGTGAAAATGGTCTATGCTGAGATAGAAAAAGGCGGAAAGGTAGCGACTTTCGGTCCTATTATCCATAACAAGGACGTTGTCGCTGAACTCGAATCAAAAGGTGTCAGAATAGTAAATGAGCTTTCTGAACTTCAAAATGATGAAAGGCTTATACTCAGGTCTCATGGAGTAGGCAGATGCATATATGAGCAACTTGATGAAATGGGCAACGAATATATTGATGCTACATGTCCTTTCGTTGCGAGAATACACAAAATCGTTAAGGAACAGTCCGAACAGGGTAAAATAATACTTATTGCCGGAGATGCTAATCATCCAGAAGTTGATGCAATTGTAAAACATTGTGTGGGAGAATGCTATGTTTTTGCCAATGAGGAAGAGCTGAAAGAAATTTTTCAAAAAAAAATCGGTTTTTTGAAAAAAAAGGTTGCAATTGTCTCGCAAACCACGTATAATATAATAGTGTGGAATAAATGCGTAGACATTATTCCGGATACCTTCAAAGATGTGACTGAGGTTTTCGATACGATTTGTAACGCCACGTCGGACAGACAGACAGCGGCTATTGAACTGGCTAAACGTTCGGATGTAATGATCGTGATTGGCGGAAAACACAGTTCAAATACGATCAAGCTGTTCAATGTTTGCAGCAGGTATTGTCCGTCTTATCATATAGAGAACTCCGATGAACTCTATGAAATTGATCTGACAGGTGCGTCTGAGATTGGTGTCACAGCCGGAGCATCCACACCGGCTTATATAATTAAGGAGGTTATTCTAAAAATGAGCGAAATCCAGAAAAATCAGGAAGAGGAAATTAACTTCGCGGAGGCACTTGAACAGTCCTTCAAGAAAATACATACAGGTGAAAGGATCAAGGGAACCATTGTTGCTGTTAACAATTCTGAAGCAACTGTTGACATCGGAACTAAGCATACAGGCTTCATCAGCGCTTCTGAGCTTTCAAGCGATCCGACAAAGAAGCCTGAAGATGTAGTAAGCGTAGGCGACGTTGTTGACCTCGTAGTAATCAAGATCAACGACCAGGACGGTATCGCAACTCTCTCAAAGAAGAAAGTTGACGAAATGGTTGGCTTCGACAACATAGTTAAGGCTATGGAAGAAGAAAAGATCCTCGAAGGTACAGTTCAGAGAGCTGTTAAGGGCGGCGTTATCGTTCTCGTAGACGGCATCGGCGTATTCGTACCTGCTTCACAGACAGGTCTCGGCCGTGACGAAGACATCGAGAAGCTCGTTAAGCAGAAGGTTTCTCTCAAGCTTATCGACGTTATCCCGCAGAGAAGAAGAGCAGTTGGCTCTATCAAGCTCGTTGCCAAGGCTGCAAGAGAAGAAGCTCAGAAGAAGTTCTGGGAAGATGCAGAAATCGGCAAGACATACAAGGGTGAAGTTAAGTCAATCACAAACTACGGTGCATTCGTTGACCTCGGCGGAATCGACGGTATGGTTCACGTTTCAGAACTCTCATGGAAGAGAATCAAGCACCCGTCAGAAGTTGTTAAGGTTGGCGACACACTTGAAGTTTACATCAAGGAACTCAACCAGGAAACTGGCAGAATCTCACTCGGCTATAAGAAGGCTGAAGACAACCCATGGCAGAAGTTCGCTGATTCTTACAAGATCGGTGATGTAGTTAAGGCTACAATCGTTTCAATCACACCATTCGGTGCTTTCGCTAGCATCATCGACGGTGTTGACGGTCTTATCCACATCTCACAGATCGCTAACCAGAGAGTTGAAAACGTTAAGGACGTTCTTTTTCAATCGGCCAGGAAGTTGAAGCTAAGATCACAGAATGTGATATTGAAAACAAGCGTGTAAGCCTCTCAATGCGTGCTCTTCTTTCAGAAGACGAAGCTGAAGATGCTGAAAACGAATAATTTAAAGAAGTAACTTAAGTTCTTTGAATCTGTTCTCCGGATCCATATCCATTTTGGGTCCGGAGTATTTTTATATTTTTTGAAAACTGATTTGCTGTTATTTCTGCAGCGGAAAGGAGCAGGGCCATGAAACGGCTTGTAATCGGAATACTTGCACATGTTGACTCAGGCAAAACAAGTCTGTCGGAGGGACTGCTTTACAGTTCCGGGGACATCAGAAAGCTCGGAAGAGTTGAT
>CADAPI010000046.1:16600-22639 GCA_902789705.1 uncultured Ruminococcus sp. | reverse complement strand
GCTGCAGGCTGCTTCGGAAGTCCCGGCATAGTCATGATGTCACCTGTGTAGGCCACGATAAATCCGGCACCTGATGAAACCTTAAGGTCACGGACTGTGATCTTGAAGTTTTCCGGCTTTCCGAGAAGAGAAGGATCGTCGGAAAGTGAATACTGTGTCTTGGCTACGCACACCGGAATATCTGCAAGCCCGAGCTTTTCGATCTCCTTAAGTGATTTTTCAGCCTGTGCGGTAAAGATCACGCCGTCAGCACGGTAGATCTCGCGTGCAATTATTTCAAGCTTCTCCTTGACAGGAAGCTTTTCATCGTATATAGGTGCAAAGTTTATCTCGCCGTTCTTTTCAGCCTTTTCGACAGTGGAGCAAACCTTTTCAGCAAGATCCTTTCCGCCTTCGCCGCCCTTGGCAAAGATCTCGGTAAGAGATACTTCAACGTTCATTTCGCGGCATGTTTCTTCTATTACAGCTATTTCAGCGTCTGTGTCTGTGTGGAAGCGGTTGATGGCAACAACAACAGGAACGCCGAATTTCTTCATGTTTTCAATGTGAGTCTTTAAGTTTACGATACCCTTTTTCAGAGCTTCAGCGTTTTCGGCTGTAAGTTCTGTCTTAGGTACTCCGCCGTTGTATTTGAGAGCACGGATAGTAGCGACCATCACAACGCATGACGGCTTTATTCCGGCAAAGCGGCACTTGATGTCGAAGAACTTTTCAGCGCCGAGATCGGAACCGAACCCTGCTTCAGTTATGCAGTAGTCACCGAGCTTAAGTGCGAGCTTTGTGGCACGTACGGAATTGCATCCGTGTGCTATATTTGCGAAAGGACCGCCGTGGATGAAAACAGGATTGTTTTCAAGTGTCTGAACGAGATTCGGCTTGAGCGCATCTTTAAGGAGTGCAGTTGCTGCCCCCTGAACGCCAAGTTGTCTGGCAAAGACCGGATTTCCGTCGAGGTCATACGCAACAAGAATGTTTCCTATTCTTTTCTTAAGGTCATCGAGTGAAGAAGCGAGACAGAGGATAGCCATTACTTCAGAAGCAACTGTTATTTGGAATCCGTCTTCACGCGGGAATCCGTTGATCTTTCCGCCGAGTCCGACAACTGTATTTCTGAGAGCTCTGTCGTTCATGTCGAGGCAGCGCTTGAAGATTATCCTTCTGCAGTCGATCTTCAGTTCATTTCCCTGATGGATATGATTATCGATCATAGCGCAGATAAGGTTATTTGCAGCAGTAATAGCGTGCATGTCACCTGTAAAATGAAGGTTTATATCCTCCATAGGAACTACCTGTGAGTATCCGCCGCCGGCAGCACCGCCCTTTATTCCGAACACCGGTCCAAGAGAAGGCTCCCTGAGAGCGAGCATGGCTTTCTTTCCGATCTTCGCCATTGCCTGAGCAAGGCCGACACTTACAGTCGTTTTTCCTTCGCCTGCCGGAGTAGGATTGATCGCTGTTACAAGTATCAGTTTTCCGTCAGGTGCATTTTCATACTTCCTGTAAACAGATTCTGAAAGCTTAGCCTTGTACTGCCCGTACTGTTCGATATCATCGGTATCAAGACCGATCCCGGCCGCGATATCAGTGATTTTTTTCATTTTTGCTCCCTGAGCGATTTCGATATCAGTCAACATCAATTCTTTCCCTTTCACCTTAAGAATATTGATAACTTTAATAAAAAAATTAGTATAGTGAACGTAAATACCTGTTTGCGTTCACTATACTAATTATACCATACAAAACGCACTGTTTCAACAGTACTGAATGTACATATTTTATGAAATGCATTTGCGTGTTTATATATAAAAATACAATTTAAGGGAAACACTGATTAAATCAGGGGGAGATTGCGGGACTTCACCCCGTGCCCAACGCAGATTTATGAATAAATCAGCGCTTTCTAAGTAACAGGAATGGCATCAGCGTCTGTTTCTTTTTCGAAGGTCGCTTCGCATTCCTCTAAGATCATGTTAGGAACGAAGTACCATGTATTAGTGTTTATATCCTGACAGGCAGTATATTCATGCTGGTTTTCCGCATGAACAGCTCCTGCAAGCATAAAATACGGTATCACGTACACATGAGAATTTTCCCCTGCAGGTGAAACAGCTGCATTGTTATAATAGTAACTGTTTTCACAGTAAAATGTATTTCCTGTTTCAGGATCGGTAAGTTTAATACATTCGTTTAAATCGGTACTCTGCACATCCTGTACAATACCATCCGAATACTGACTGTCGAAAATATATCTTGTTCCTGTAGCTTCATCATAAAGATATCTTAAATTCGGATATAGTATATCCGGGTCAGGAAATCCGCCGTCGTATACACCATCCATCGGACTTTCAGTATAGACAGTCTTGTAGACAGTCCTGTCAAAATACCCGCTCGCAACTAAAATAAAGCAGATAATTCCTACTGTATATGACAGAATAACAAGGGCAAGCAGAAAACGTCTCGCAAATGGTCTTAAACGTCTCCTTCTTCGGCGGATGCGGTCAAACACCTGTCCTGTGAAGCTCCTTTTTCCTCCGGAACTGCCGCCGTCAGAATATGATGATTCCGAACTGTCTGTATATGCTCTGAGTCCTGAATATCCCGACACTACAGTGTTACCGAAAAAAGCCGTGTTTTTCTCTGAGGCATAGACTTTATTTTCCGGATAGATCTCCTCATCGAGCGAATTTTCCGGATAACTGATCCTTACGGAGTCCAATCCTTTCCGGATGTGCGGATCATCCGAACTGTCCTTTTCAAGACTTATAGGCCGCCTCTGACTACTGGGATGATCGTCCCTGCTTTTGAGCAGTGTGTCGAGCGATACGCCGAAACGTTCACTTATAAATATCAGTTTTTCAATTTCCGGATAGCCTTTTCCGCGCTCCCACTTGGATACCGACTGACGCGATACACCCAGCAGTTCAGCCAGTCCTTCCTGTGATATATTATTCTCTGTTCTGATTTTCTGAAGTTCCGAAGCAAAAGACATGCTGCCGTCCCCTTTCTTTATTTTTTCTTTTTATATGATATCACAGATCATTTAAATTAACAATAAACCAGAGGTATACATGAATAATTTTTTCACCACCGCAGAAAATCCGATGCGGCAACTTAAAGTTTACATAAAAAACTCATAAATCATTGCATGTATAATATCCCGAATGAACACCATATAACAGAATCTACCGCTGTCACAATAACATTCTCTTGATCAAATATATATGTCAAAAATATTATTTGTATAGTTTTAAACTCAAAAATAAATACAAATTCAATTTTCAAATTTGTACATCTAATTTTAAGTACAAATTCTAATTATGTTGCAGAGAATAATATTAAGAAAAAATTAATAAAATCATTTAACATTTTCTATTGACATCAATCATGTTTCATGCTAGAATAAAACCATTCTTTTTTCAAACCAGATTACTTATATTTCAACGGAAGGAGAATACACTTGAAATCAAAACTTTTAAGCGTGATCGTTCATTTACTGATCACGATTTTTATCTATCTGACTCTTTTTAATTATTATGAAACAGAAAATTACAACAAGATCATCAGTATCGGTCAGGATACATGCCGGCAGCCTGGCATAAGTGCACATACAGTCCTTCTGAACGTTGAAACTACAACAGACCCGTATGATAAAATTAAAAAAATAACAGATAAATACAATGCTAATCTGTGTGCATCAAAAATCACAGAGAAAAATGATGTAAAAAATATTTCCAAATACATATACGCTAATAACTTCAGTTTATACGATAATATAGAACTTGAAAGCGGCTCATTCTTTAACAAAAGCAATATTGAATCTGATTCGTTCATTTCTACAGAAAACACTGACAGTAAGTCCCAGATTGGCAGATTATCTGATTTTTCCGGTAATACTGTCGTGAATATAAAAACATTAAAAAGCGATGAATCAGAAGAAGCACTAAGTCTTGCCATAACTGTCGTAGCTAAAAATTCGGATTACAAAAATTTTGAGAAAGAAATGAAATCCGAAGGAATCCCGTGTATGAATATAACAATGGACACTGAATTACCTGCACCGGACAAATCTTTGTTTTACATAACAGTATTTTTTTCAGTAATGATAATCATTCTCCTTAACACATATGAACTTTTCAATTCATATAAAGCTGTTGCTGTAAAAAAGATGATGGGATATTCATATTTTTCATTGTGTTCCGAAAAAATAATGTTTCTGGCAGTCAGTCAGACAGTTTCATCATTGCTCGTTTATTTCATATTCAGTTCACTTATGTTCAAAAAGAAAACATATCTGTTTCATGAATTCAGCACCCATATACTGACTTTATACGGTTCAATACTTCTTTTTTCAGTTCTGTCAGTACTGATCATCTATCTTATCAGCAATAAATTTTCCATAGCTTCACTTATTAAAAACAATAATTTCAATTTTAAACTCATTGTATTCAATATTCTTTTTAAAACACTGTCCGGTATCTTTGCCATACTCTTCACCTGTGAAGTTATTATGAGTGCCGGATCCATTCAAAGCGAATTTTCAGGACAAATCGATAAATGGAATGAAGTCAGAAATTATTACTGCATCAGTGGTATATCACATATCGATGAAAATCATGAATATGATCTTGGTCTCCCGGACGACGAATTATTAGCAAGCTACAATTCTTATTGTGATTTAAATAAAAAAGGAGCCATTTTATGTTACTTTCAAGACTATTATAAACGAGAAATAAATGACTATGAAAACGATCACGGAAAAGAAAATGCATTTATTTTTCTATCCAGTAACATCAATCCGAATTACCTTAAAAACAACGAAGTTTTCGATACAGACGGAAACCGTATATTAATAAGTGATGATTACGAAAACATCGTATATCTTATCCCTGAAAAATACTGTCCGCAAAGAGAATATGCCGAAAAAATGATAAGAGAATGGAATGAAGAAAAAGGCGAAAAAAACATCGAAATAATCTGGATCAAAAACGGACAAAAAGTATTCACCTACAACTGGTATTATGAATACGACAAAGGCTGCTACAGAAAAGATCCTGTTCTGTGTGTAAACACTATTGCTAATTCCAGCGCCATTGACTTCTGGTACTTCGCCGGAGCTGCGAATGGTCCTGTAAAATTAGAATGTAAAACGGAACAGGATATAAAAGAATTTTACAGCACACTTTACAAATACTTTGATAATAATCTCTACGCCTTTGACATTTATAATTTTTACGACTCTGTTTCCGCTCAGGCAGACAGAGTGACATTTGCTCTTAAGTACCTGGCAATAGCCGCAGCATGTACACTTGTCGTCCTTCTTTTGCTGATACTTCAGAACATAAAAGTCTACTTCAGAGAATTTGAAAAGGAAAATGCTGTTTATTATCTTAACGGATACAGTTTCTTCAGAGCGCACATTGTTCTCTGGGCCGGATTTGCGATATCATTTTCTGTGATCTTAACTGTTGATATGCTGATACTTCATAGTCTGCAGGCTTTTAAGATCATCATCGTATGTGGTATTGCAGAATTTATTATTACTGCTGTTCTCGCAAAAATATACAGTCACCAGAATTTAGTCAATACACTTAAGAAAACCTGACGGGAGACTACGATGAATATAATTGAAATTACAAATCTTGAAAAAAAATACGAAGGGGAAACTGTACTGAAAAATATCAACTTAACCGTAGAACAAGGTGAGTTTATATGTATTCACGGAAAAAGCGGATGCGGAAAAAGTACGCTTCTCAATATTATCGGTCTTATTGAAAAGTTCGACAGCGGATCATTAAAACTTTTCGGCAAGGAAATACGAAACCGTTCAGAATTTCTGAAAAAAAATCTGATAAGATATAAAATAGGCTACCTGTTTCAGAATTACGCTCTGATCGACGAAAGTACAGTAAAAACTAATTTGCTTGTCGGACTAAAATACACAAAGTATTCCGAATCAGAAAAGAAAAAGCTCATCGCTGATGCTCTTGGCAAAGTTGGACTTTCCGGTTTTGAAGACAAATGTATATATAAACTCAGCGG
>CADAPI010000046.1:0-16557 GCA_902789705.1 uncultured Ruminococcus sp. | reverse complement strand
CTTGCCGACGAACCAACCGGATCACTTGATCCGGCAAACCGGGAAACAGTACTTGAACTGATAAGAAAAATAAACTCAGAAGGAAAAACAGTACTGATGGTTTCACATGATGATCATGTAGTAAACACAGCAGACAGGGTGATAGAACTTTGAAAGGATCAGTGAATAAAAATATTTAAGCAAAGCAAAAGATCCATCCGGTATCATTGCGAACCGGATGGATCTTTTTTCGTATTATTGTTTCAGGATCACTTGTTATAGCACTCGAAGGCCTTGTCGAGTTCAGCCTGATCTGAATTCTTTGTAAAGCTGCTTACTATCGGAACGATGATAAGACCTGCGATCATTGCGATAGCACCGGCGTTGATAGGTGATGCCATGTTGAGTTTGAGTGATGCTGCAGCCTTTGTTGCTTCAGGGAAGAAGCCGAGGCTGAAGATGAACATGTGAACAACTGTGATACCTACACCGGATACGAAGCTTGCGATAACGGCAGCTCTTGTAACCTTTTTGCTGTAAAGTCCGTACATGAAAGGTGCAAGGAAGGCACCTGCGAGAGCGCCCCATGAGATGGACATGAGAGTTGAGATGTATGCGTTCTTGTTAAGTGCGATGATAACTGAGATAAGAAGGAATACTGCGATGAAAACTCTCATTGTGAGAACTTCCTTCTTTTCATTCATCTTACCCTTTGTAAGAGGACGGATAAGGTCGATTGTTACTGTTGAGCTTGATGTAAGAACGAGTGAAGAAAGTGTCGACATTGAAGCTGAGAGAACGAGTACAACAACGAGACCGATCATGATGTCAGGAAGACATGACTGAAGAAGGCTTGGTACGATAGCGTCGAAGTCGAGCTTTCCGTTGGCGAGCTTTTCGATGAATGTTCTGCCGCTTCCGTCTGTATTGTCAGCTGTGCAGTAAACACGGCCGAGGCCGCCGAGGAAGTATGAACCGCCTGCTACGACTACAGCGAAGACAGTGGAAATGATAGTTCCCTTTTTAATCGCATCTTCGCTCTTGATAGCGTAGAATTTGTGAACCATCTGAGGGAGTCCCCATGTACCGAGTGAAGTGAGTATTACAACACCGAAAAGGTTGATCGGATCAGGACCGAAGCATGAGTTGAGTGTATTTTTCGGAACACCGGCTTCGATCTCACCGAGCTGTGTGAGAACTGATGAGAAACCACCCTTTTCGTTGAGTGCGAAAAGAATAACAGCAATAATGCCGCCGAGCATGATGATGCCCTGAACGAAGTCGTTGATAGCTGTTGCTGCATATCCGCCGAGGATAACGTAAACGGCTGTAAGAAGAGCCATGGCGATGATACAGACTGAATAGTCGATGTTGAAAGCCATTGAGAAGAGTCTTGAAAGGCCGTTGTAAACAGATGCAGTATACGGAATAAGGAAAATAAAGATTATTACAGCAGCTGCTGTCTTGATGCCCTTTGACCTGAATCTTTTTTCAAAGAACTCAGGCATTGTGGAAGCTTCGAGGTGCTTTGTCATGGTTCTTGTTCTTCTTCCGAGAACCATCCATGCAAGTGCGCTTCCGATAACGGCGTTTCCTATACCGATCCATGAAGCTGACATACCGTAGTTCCATCCGAACTGGCCGGCATATCCTACGAAAACGACCGCTGAAAAATAAGATGTACCGAAGGCGAAAGCGGTAAGCCATGAGCCTACGTTTCTTCCTCCGAGAATGAATCCGTCGATAGACGAACTTTTCTTGTGTGTTGATACACCAATGCCGATCATCATCAGCACATAGAGTATCAGAATTGCAATTATCATTGCATATACCTCCTGGTTATTTATTTCCGTCACCGCTTTAAATCATTAAAGCCGATGTCATACTTTAATGATTTAAAGCAATAGAGCCTTTAATAGTATATCAAAGGATACTGCTTATGTCAACCACATTTCACAATTTAGTTAAACATGCATAACTGAACTGGTCATTAACTGTCCAAAGTTCAGATTCTCCTCCGTAAAAGCAAAGAAAAAGACACGTTTCACATACAGAACGTGTCCTTTTCTGAGTTTATATTTTCGCAGTATTACCTGAGAAGTTTTCCTTCATTCTCATGAGGGAGCGGAGCAAATGCATTTTCATTTTTAAACGCTTCGGCAGCTTCTTTTCTCTTTTCGAGTTCTTCTGCTCTTCTGCTCTGCTCTTCCTTTATCCTCTCCTGATTTTCACGCTGTCTTTCTTCAGCTTCTTTTATTTTTTCCTCAGCTTTCTTCTTCATATCATCATCATCGTCATCATCATGTCCCGGATGAACAGGGTGAGACGGTGCGAAAGGAGGTTCATGCTTTTCAGGTTCTTCTGTCGGCTGAACCGGTTCAGCAGGATGAGAAGGTGCTGCAGGATGTGTAGGATCGGCCGGATGAGTTGGATCAGCAGGATGAGTCGGATCAGCATGAGGTGAAGGTACGGCCGGTTCGGACGGCTTGACAGGATGCTGAGGATCTCCCGAAGGAGCATCGGCACCTGCTGACGGAGGTACAGCGGCAGGACCTTCCTGTGTTCCGTGCGGTTCCGGCACGGCCGGTGAATTCGCAGGAGCAGGAGTATTTTCTTCGGAATGTGTCTGCCTGCTTTCATTATTCTTTTCTGTCACTGCGCCGGCTTCTGTTTCCGCAGGAACTGCAGTTTCAGACGGGACATCTGTAACAGAAGTCACCTCCGGTTCCGTAGTAACTTCGGTTACTGTAGTTTCTGCAGCTGTCGTCTGTGAGGCAGCTGTTGTTACATATGAGCGCTGTTCATCATTTTTTCCGTAAAACGCATTCTGTATACTGCTTCTGACAGAATAAAGTCCTGCAAAAGCGAGAGCGAAAACTGCAGCAGCAGATATAAGAGGACGGATATTGAAACGTGCAGGACGTTTGATAACTTCAGTTATAACTTCAGCATTTTCAGGATCCGATACAGGTGGTTCATCCGGAAGAGAAGCCAGAAGCGTTCTGAGCCTGCTGTCATAGTCATCAGGAATAAGATTCTTTTTATTTTTAATACTTTCTTTCAGCATATCTTTGCTCATAACAATTCACACCTTTCTATAATGTAATCAGTTCCTTCAGTTTTTTTCTGCCACGGTTAAGTCTTGACTTTACCGTTCCGGGGGCTATATCAAGATATTCGGCGATCTCATTTATCGGAATATCGTTGTAGTAGAACATTATAATGACTGTTCTGAACTCTTCGTCAAGAGTATTGACTATCTCCCACATTTCGTCATGATAGTCACTGTACGCCGGTTCCGTAGTCATTTCTTCCATGGACTGAAGATTCTTGTTTTTTCTGCATATTGCATATGCTTCGTTGATAACGATACGTGTTATCCACGATTTGAAATACTGTTGTTCACGCAGCTGACTGAAATTTTCAAAAGCTTTCATAATCGCACTGCATACGGCATCCTCCGCATCAGTGTCATTCCGCAGTATTGACTTTGCCGTAAAGAAAAGCGATTCTTTATATTTCATAACCAGCTGACCAAACTGTTCCTTTGAATTCATATAATAGTATCCCCTCTGGTCATAATACGATATGTATAATGTATATTGTACATTCGAAATAAGGGTCTGTCAATACATCACTAATTAGATGCACGGAAACAGTGAAAGGTTCCCGTATGCAGAAAATTTGTATGCAGAAATTTTTCATACATATAAAGCGGGGAAAATTCAGTCTGCTAAGATTTATATTAATATAGTGTATCGCTTTTCCGTATAAAAATGTTTTCAAAAAAATATTATTTTTCCGGGAACCTTTTATGAAACCCGTGCATCTAATTAACATAGAAAACAAAAACTGCAGTTTTGAATCTATAGTATCTGGTATATGCCAGTCATTTTTAACTCAAAAAAATTTCTTTTTACACTTACAAAACAAAAAAACACAAACACAATCATTTAAAGGAACACTTACGGACCGGAGATCCGGATCATACGTATCTCCGTGAAGAGTGTTTCCGGATCTATTCTGAAGGGAGGTCTGTTCCGTTTGTTTCACGGAACAGGAATTACTATGAAAATCAATAAGATCATCGCTGGTATCTCAGCAATCTCAATGCTCGCTGCAAGCGCATCAACATTCGTATCAGCAGCTGAAACTGAAGAAGCTGCTGCTGAAGCTCCTGTAATCGTTGCTCCTGAGGCACCTGAAGCACCTGAAGCTCCAAAGCCTCCTGTAGTTGACGAGGAAGAAGAAGCAGCAAGAAAGGCTGAAAGAGAAGCTAAGAAGGCTGAAGATGATGCTAAGCGTGAAGCTGAAAAGGCTGAGCGTGAAGCTAAGGAAGCTGAGAAGAAAGCTGAAAGAGAAGCTAAGGAAGCTGAACTCAAGGCTGAACGTGAAGCTAAGAAGGCTGAAAGAGAAGCTAAGGAAGCTGAGAAGAAAGCTGAAAGAGAAGCTAAGGAAGCTGAACTGAAGGCTAAGCGCGAAGCTGAAAAGGCTGAAAGAGAAGCTAAGGAAGCTGAACTCAAGGCTGAACGTGAAGCTAAGAAGGCAGCAGAAGATGCTAAGACTGAAGAAGAAAAGAAAGCTGAAAGAGAAGCTAAGAAGGCTGAAAGAGAAGCTAAGGAAGCTGAACTGAAGGCTGAACGTGAAGCTAAGAAGGCTGAAAGAGAAGCCAAGGAAGCTGAAAAGAGAGCTGAAAGAGAAGCTAAGAAGGCTGAAGACGATGCTAAGCGCGAAGCTGAAAAGGCTGAACGTGAAGCTAACAAGCCGGTACCTCCAGTACCTCCGGTACTCGAAGACGGTGAAAAGCCTGAACCTCCAAAGCCTGCTGATTTTCCAAAGCCTGACAAACTTGCTCACTGCCACAAGATAGATGACCTCATCGACATCGCAGTTGATACAGTTACAGCAGCTACTGAAGACCTCAGTGACGAAGAGATCGTTGACATCACAGCTATTGCTGTTCCGCTCATCAGAAACATGGAAAAGCCACAGATCAAGGCTCTTGTAAAGGATGTTCTTGCTGACGGCGTTATCGATGCTAACGACCTTGTAACTCTTAAGAAATCACTTGCTGATGCAGCTGCAAAAGAAGCTGCTGTAGAAGAAACTGCAGTTGAAGAAGCTGCTGAAACAGAAGAATAATTCATCTGTTTTCCGCAATGGCTTAAAGACATTGCATTCCCTGTTTCCTGAAAGAACACTGTTATTCGAACTGACCGGTGTTTCCGCGGGGACAGAACAATTAAAGTGTGTATAATCTGACCGTGTTAAAGCATAAAATATAATAACCGATAACCACAGTGCATTTTCTTTCTCTGCTGCACTGTGGTTCTTTTTTCTCTACACACTTATGCATAAAAACGCCCAATATGCGGGCCGAAAAATCAGCAAAAAAATTTGCGCGGGGGTCTATGCAACCGGGGAAAAATATATTATAATAATTATGTAGGCTTTTTCGGCCTTCATATTTTTTTACATTTTATCAGAAAGGAAATATGCCAGATGAACAGAGTAAAGGTAGTAATATGCGGCAGAGAGTATACTATCCGCACCGACGAGGAACCAACCTATGTTTACAACCTTGCAAGAAAGCTTGAAAAGAACATTGCAGAGCTTGTAGGCGTCAATGTGAACCAGTCGGTCTACTCCGCATCTGTTATGATAGCACTTTCAACACTCGACGAAATGAACCGCTGCAACGAAGACAATGACAACCTTCGTTTACAGCTCAAGGACTATGCAGATGAAGCTTCAAGGGCACGCCTTGAACGCGACAGTGCATTGCGCGAAGTTGAACTGCTTAAAAACAGGATAGCAGAACTCGAGAAAAAATCCGGAAAATAAGGTTTTAAAACTATGGAATTACTTGCCCCGGCGGGAAATACAGAATCACTTGTTGCCGCACTTCGCTGCGGCGCTGATGCCGTATATATCGGCGGAAAAAGTTTTTCCGCAAGACAGAACGCCTCCAACTTTGACATTGCTGAAATGAAAGAAGCTGCCAGACTGTGCCACAGGTACGGTGCGGCACTTCACATTGCAGTCAATACAGTTATAACAGACAGTCAGACGGACGAATTCATCCGCGAGATCAGAAAATACGCAGAGCTTTCACCGGACGCCTTCATAGTACAGGATCCGGGCGCAGCATACATCATAAGAAACACTGTGCCTGACATACCGTTACACGCGTCCACCCAGATGACAGTCCATACTCCAGGAGGCGCGGAATCTGCCAAAAACCTCGGATTTTCAAGAGTAGTCATATCACGAGAAGCAAGCAGACAGATGATATCCGAAATAACATCGCAGGGACTTGAAACAGAGATCTTCGTTCACGGAGCTCTGTGCATGTCGGTCTCAGGCCAGTGCTACATGTCCGCGATGATAGGCTCGAGGAGCGCAAACAGAGGCTTGTGCGCACAGAGCTGCCGTCTTCCGTTTTCACCTGTCGGACATCCTGACGAGCATTGCCTCTCACTGAAAGATCTTTCCCTTATCGGACACATTGACGAGATAAAAGCTCTCGGTGTTACATCCTTAAAAATCGAAGGCAGGATGAAACGCCCTGAATATGTTGCAGCTGCTGTGACCGCGTACAGGACCGCACTTGACGGCGGTACGCCGGATACTGAAATGCTGAAGGCTGTTTTTTCAAGAAACGGCTTTACAGACGGTTATTTCACAGGATGCAGAAAAAACATGTTCGGAATGCGTGACAAAGATGATGTTTTATCATCTTCATCCGTTCTGCCTGACCTGCGTCAGCTTTACAGAAAGGAACGTAAAATTTCCGCACTTGATTTTGACGTAACGATAACAAAGGGCAGTCCGGTAACAATAACCGCATCGGACAGCGACGGCTTTACATGCACGGTTACGGGTGCAGAACCTGAAAGTGCCGTAAACAGAGCCGTTACCGAAGAAGATGTACAGAAACAGCTTTCAAAGCTCGGTGACACAGTTTACACCGGAGGCAGAAATACAATTTCTGTCGGAGAAAGCCTTTCCGTACCGGCTTCACTGCTCAACCAGCTTCGACGTGAAGCCGTGGAAAAACTGTACAGCATGCGCGAGGAAAGAAAGCCTTACCGTACAGACACTGTATCCGTCACGGAAACAAAAACCGCAGAACGCAGGCTGCGTACATCGTCCCCTGCCATACGCGTGCGTCTGGAAAAGGCTTCATCAGTAACAGTCCACGATATGACAAATGCAGAATATATCATACTTCCTCTCGGAGAAATAATAAAAAGTGCAGACAAGCTTGGCCCCTACAGGGAAAAAATAATTGCCGAGCCTCCGCGCTTCATTTATGACGAAGAGAAACTGAAAAAAGAACTTAAGTACATTCTGGATCTCGGATTCAGACATCTCATGTGCACTAACGCAGCATATCTAAGCACGGGAAAAGAGCTTGGATTCGTCCTTCACGGCGATTTCGGGCTTAACGTTACCAACCGGTTTTCAGCAGAAGAGCTTGCAAACCACGGTTTAAAGGATCTTACGCTTTCCTTCGAACTGAAAGCGGTTCAGGCAGGAAACATATCATGTTCTTCTGAAACAGGTATAATCGCGTACGGAAAGGTCCCGCTCATGCTTACTGTAAACTGTCCTGTAAAGAACTCAGTCGGATGCGGTAAATGCCGTCATTTCATCACGGACCGCACAGGCAGACGTTTCAGGGTAATGTGCCGCGAAGGCAGTGCGGAGGTTTTCAATTCAGAAGCAATATATCTTGCAGACAAACCTGAAACTTATGAGAAACTGGACTTTATCACACTTTTCTTTACTGACGAAAGTGAAAAAGAAATAAAAAAGATATTTTCAGATTACGCTGAAGGATCCCAGGCAGCCCCTCAGGGTATCACCAGAGGACTTTACTTCCGCGGAATAAAATAAAGGACACTGAGCTGGCGGCAGTAACGTTTTTTCACGTACTGCGGCGCCGTTCAGCGCCTCCTTCAAATTTTCAGAAAGGATATACGAGTCAATGAAAATGACAAAAAAAGGTTTTGTATTTCTCATTCTTATTATAAGTGCCCTGATCGTAGGCGCGTATGTCGGTGAGCACACAAGCAGCGGCATTCTCTCCTACACAGCATCATTCGGATTCGGTCATGACGTGCCGATCACCCTAAACCTCATTATCATTACCCTCTCATTAGGATTTACATTCAACATCAGCATAGCTCAGATCCTGTGTCTTATAGGTTCTGTAGCTGTCTACGCAGTTTTTTCAAAGTTCATCGACTGATCACACCCTATTGTCACAGCACTATATTACTTAAAAAACCATAAAAATATCCACACACACGATTTATCAGCTTAAGTTCAAGAGGAGAATGATAGATGTTTACAAAAGACATTGGTATAGATCTGGGCACTGCCAATACACTTATATATATGAAAGGCAAGGGCATAATTATACGCGAACCTTCTGTCGTTGCCGTTAATACCAAGGATGAAAGCGCAAGCTATGTAGGAAAGGAAGCCAAGGAGATCATAGGAAAAACACCTGGTTCCATTGTTGCGGTAAGACCGCTGAAAAACGGTGTAATCGCCGACTTTGACATAACCACTACAATGCTTGCACAGTTTATTAAAAAAGCTTTAAAAGGAAAACCTTTTTCAAAGGCAAGAGTTACTGTATGTATTCCGTCCGGTGTAACACCGGTTGAAAGAAGAGCGGTCAAGGACGCCGCTGAGCTTGCCGGAGCTAAAAAAGTCTACATAATAGAAGAACCGATGGCAGCTGCTATCGGCGCAGGTCTTCCGGTATCCGAACCGGTTGGCAACATGATCGTTGACATCGGCGGCGGAACGAGTGAGGTCGCTGTTATCTCGATGGGCGGCATAGTAACATCCCGTTCCATAAGAATAGCCGGCGACGAACTTGACAATGCCATTGTCGGATACATAAGAAGAAAATTCAACATGCTCATCGGCGAAAGAACTGCTGAAGAGATCAAACTTAAGATCGGTTCAGCCTATGCAGGTGATGCAGTTGAAAAAATGACTATCAGGGGACGAAACCTTATCAACGGTCTCCCTGAAAATATAACCGTAACCTCAGACGATATAAGAGAAGCTCTTTCGGATCCGCTTTCAAAGATAATCGACGCTGTAAAGGTCACACTTGAAAAGACACCGCCGGAGCTTGCAGCCGACATCATCGAACAGGGCATAACGCTCTGCGGAGGAGGCGCTCTCTTAAAGGGACTGGATACCCTTATAAACAGCGAAACAGGAATGCCTGTGTACATAGCTGAATATCCGCTGGACTGTGTTGCCGAGGGCACAGGAAGAGTTATTGAAAACTACCAGAAGTATGAGGACGCGCTCAGCGAATACGGACCAAAATACTATTGATCGGAGTAAAAAATGCGTGATTTTTTCAGAAGCATTAAGTTCAAACTGATTTTGTGTATTATTGCGCTTGCAATAGGCATAATGCTTTATTCCCTTTCACAGGCGGGCTATTCCGTGGGAAGCTCAAAGGCTGTAAACACACTGGCCATGCCGTTCCGCTACGCTTCAACAGCGGTATACAACGGACTTGACAAGGGAGTATCATACATCTTCAGTTCAAAAAAGTACTATGAGGAAAATCTTGAATTGCAGGATGAAATAAACCGTCTCAGAAACGAACTGGTTGACTATGAAAATACCAGAGCAGAACTCGACGAACTCAAAAAATTTATGGGCATAAAGCAGAGGCACTCAGACTACGTGCTCTCTCCTCCGTGCCGTGTACTTTCCTACAACGCAAATGACCCGTTCTGTTCATTTATGATCGACAAGGGCAGCCGCGACGGAATATCTGTCGGGGACCCTGTTGTAACATCAGCGGGTCTTGTAGGAGCAGTATCTGAAATCTCAGAAAAATACTGCACAGTAAAAACAATACTTTCACCGGAACTTTCCGTAGGAATAAAGATACAGAACAAAGGTGACACAGGCATACTCGAAGGCGATATCAAATACGCAGTCGACGGCCTCAGCCAGCTGATCTATCTTCCGAAGGATACAAAGATCAAAGCCGGTGACACAATAATAACAACAGGTACAAGCGGTCTTTTCCCTGCCGGATATCTTGTGGGCACAGTAAAGGACACAGGCGCAGCAGACAGCGGTATATCATACTATGCTTCCGTTACTCCTTTTGCCGACATAAGAAAGCTTTCAAGCGTAATGGTAGTTACAGACTTCGAAGGCAAGGGTGAATCAGAAGATGATTACAAAAAGGCCGGAGAAAACTCCCAGGACGGCGCTGCCGGACAAAGCCTGACTGTTCCTGAAGAAAAAGGTGAATCAGATGGGAATTAGGATGATCTCCTCCAGGAAGAAGCGCAGATATGCCATTATCCGCTGGCTGGTGTTTTCCGTGATAATCTGGTTTGCCTTCATTTTCATGACCACAGGCAGCTTTATCAAACCTAACATACTTATACCGGTAGCACTTTGCATATCAATGGATGAAGACGCTCTTGTAAGCGCGGTAATAGGCTTTGTATGCGGATTTCTAAGCGACCTTGCAATGGGCGACCTTATAGGTTCCGGAGCAATAATACTTATTTTCGGATGTGTCTGCACCTCACTCCTTTTCACACGTCTTTTAAGGCAGATACTTCTGAACTTTTCAGTGATAATGATCCTCTATTCAGCGATACATTTTTCATTCAAGTATTTCTTCTCCTACATGATCTGGGGATACGACAGTGAACAGATACTTCTTATGGAATATATCCTTCCGGAATTTATTCTTACAGTGGTGTCGATGATCGCAGTCTACCCTGCCATAAGGAAACTCAGAAAGCTCCTTACACTGAGAAAGCGATATGAGCCGGAGGACAATCAGGCTCTTATAAAGGACTGATCACATGAATGCTATCACAGAAAAAATCAGGGCCGCACTGATAATCTGCGGAGTCCTTACGATATCTGCCGGAGCAGGCGTAAAGCTCATGAAGATACAAATCGTTGAACATGAGGTCTACACGGCGGACAAGCCCAGTGTCTACACTGAGGAACAGACGCTTCATGCGACCCGCGGAGAAATAAAGGATGTACGCGGTGTTCCGATAGTTGAAAACAAACTGGGATTCAATGTAATAATACAGAAATCGACATTTCCTGAGGATAACCGAGAAGCAAACGAGGTAATTCTCAGGATCGCTGATTTTCTGACCCGTGAAGGCTACAGATATTACGATTCACTTCCTGTAACGACAGAGGCTCCGTTTGAATTCACGACGGAAGACGAAGATGATTTGTCATATCTCAAGTCCTCGCTGGGCGTAAACGTCTATGCCACTGCTGAAAACTGCATGGACAAGTTCATCGTCGATTACGACATCGATGAGAGCTACACCGACAGGGAAAAAAGAATAATCGCAGGTCTCAGGTACGAAATGAAGCGCCGCGATTTTTCACTCAGCAACATCTTCACGCTCTGTGAAGACATCGACATAGGCTCTGTAACCAAGATCAAGGAAATGGGTCCGGAAATTCCGGGCGTCGAGATACTCGAGGATGCAATAAGGACCAATCCCGTTGTTGACGTTATCCCGCACGAGATAGGAACAGTCGGACCGATCTACGCTGAAGAATATGAGGAACTGAAGAACAAGGGGTATTTCATGAATGACTATGTCGGCAAAAGCGGCATAGAAAAAGGCATGGAAGACGTGCTCCGCGGCAAAAACGGAACATGTGAGATAACCGTGCAGAACAACGGTGTCATCTCATCGGAAGTGACCGTACCTGCCGTTCCGGGAAAGACCGTACATCTGACCATCGACTCCGGTTTCCAGCGTGACGTTCAGAAAATACTCGAGGACTTCATGACTTACCTCAACGAAAACGATGAGGAATGCTTCGGCATAAGCAAGGGAGCGATAGTCGTTCTTGACGCCAAGGACAACGACGTGCTCGCTCTTGCAACAGCACCTACATACAGGCTCGATGACTACATTGAAAACTACTCCGAGGTACTTAACCGTGAAGGCACTCCTCTTGTGGACCGTGCAACAGACGGCCTTTACCGTCCGGGTTCAACATTCAAAACTGTAACTGCAACAGCAGGTCTCAACGAAGGAACAGTAACTCCGAATTCCACATTTTACTGCGGAACGGAATACCGTTTCTATGAACATACCGTATACTGTACCGGTTATCATGAAAACATCGCCGCAACCGAAGCTATACGTGTTTCATGTAACATCTACTTCTACGAACTTTCACGTCTTCTCGGCATCGACAAGATAATCGAATACGCACATCTTTACGGACTCGGCACACAGCTTGGTCTTGAAAGCGGCGATTCTGAAGGTTACATCGCCGGACCTGAAACAAGTGCAATGCTCGGCGTTGAATGGTACTCAGGCGGCCTTCTTCAGGCTGCCATCGGCCAGGAGGAAACGAGAATCACACCTCTCCAGATGGCCGTTGCAGCATCAACTATCGCTAACCGCGGTGTCAGATACAAACCGCACCTTGTAGACAGCATCTATGACTACAAGGGAAACAAAGTGGATGACGTTCCGCCGGAAGTCGCTGAAACAATAAAGACAAACTACGAATACGTATATCCTACAATAATAGACGGTATGATCGGCGCTTCACACAATACACCTGAAGGCGAGTTCTCCCTCAATGATCTTGGATATGACGTAGCAATCAAAACAGGTACTCCGCAGACTACGTCAAGTGAACGCACAAGTACCGCAGTTATAGGCTTTGCGCCTGCCGATGATCCCGTAATTGCATTTTCTGCGATCATAGAAGATGGTAAAAATTCAAAATACCTGGTAAGAAAACTGATAGACTGCTATAACAGACATTATGGTAATACAATAAGCTGATTTCCCCCGCGATTTTTCAGTTCGTTTTGTACCGTTTAAACAAATGTCTGAAAATAAATCGTGTATAATAACAATTTTCAATTTTACTTTCAAAATAACTTTGACAAAACCGGTATTTATGGTACAATAGAATATATATAATGAAATGCTCATAACCGGCATAACCGGATGTACCGGATATGCCTGAGTATAATTAAACAAAAACAGGGCTTTCGGGGAAAAATCCATTCAGAAAGGATATGATCATCAATGACTATAGCATTAATAGCACATGACTCAAAAAAGGAACTTATGGTTCAGTTCTGTATCGCATACTGCGGTATACTCTCAAGGAACAACCTCTGTGCAACAGGCACAACAGGCAAGCTGGTAAGTGAATCTACCGGTCTTAACATAAAAAGATATTTAAGCGGCTCACAGGGCGGCGACCAGCAGATCTCATCAAGGATCTCATGCGGTGAAATAGACATCCTCCTGTTCTTCAGGGATCCTATCACACCAAAGGCAAACGAACCTAACGACATCGAACTTCTCAGACTCTGTGATGTTCACAATGTTCCTGTTGCAACAAATATAGCAACAGCCGAAGCACTCATCCTCGCTCTTGAAAGAGGCGACCTTGACTGGCGTGCTTACGGTACACCTGAATTATAATTTACTTTTAATACGATTTCAAAGGAGTTTTTTAACAGATGGCTTTAATTGTTCAGAGACCGCTTGGTACAGCTGACGTAACACCGGCAGATATGCACAAATGGTATACTGTTGAACAGGTATCCCGCAACACTGCGCGTACATTCGGTTTCAGGGAAATAAGATTCCCTACCTTCGAGAACACTGATCTTTTCCTGCGTTCAGTAGGCGAAACAACAGACGTTGTTCAGAAGGAAATGTACACCGTAATGGCTAAGGAAAGCAAGTTCACTCTAAGACCTGAAGGTACTGCAGGAGCTATCCGTGCAGTAATGCAGAACGGTATGCTCAACGATGCTCTTCCGCAGAAGGTTTTCTACCTGACTTCATGTTTCAGACACGAAAAGCCTCAGGCAGGAAGACTCAGAGAATTCCATCAGTTCGGTGCGGAAATGCTCGGAAGCGCATCCCCTGCTGCTGATGCTGAAATGATCTCAATGGCACATAACCTGCTTGAATCACTCGGTCTTAAGAACATTGAGCTCAACATCAACTCCATCGGCTGTCCTGTATGCCGTGCAAAATACCACGCTGCTCTGAAGGAGTACTTCTCAGAAAAGAAGTCTGAACTCTGCGAGACATGTCACAGCCGTCTTGAAAAGAACCCGATGCGTATCCATTCTCGACTTTCTCTGTGAAGAATGTTCAGATCATTTCGAACAGCTCAAGGGACTTCTCGATGCAATGAAAATAAGCTACAAAGTAAATCCTAAGATCGTTCGCGGACTTGACTACTACACAAAAACCGTTTTTGAATTCATCACAACAGACATCGGTGCCCAGGGAACAGTCCTCGGCGGCGGAAGATATGACGGTCTTGTTGAACAGCTCGGCGGTGCTCACACTCCTGCTCTCGGTTTTGCTGCAGGTCTTGAAAGACTTATTCTCACAATGGAGAAACAGGGCGCACCGTTCATGGAAGAGCCAAAATGCGACCTTTACATCGCTCCGATGGGTGCTGCTGCAGTAAAGGAAGCTGTTCGTCTTGCAGGGCTTGCAAGAACTGAAGGATTTACAGCTGAATATGATCTTATGAACAAGAGCGTAAAGGCTCAGATGAAATACGCTAACAAGCTCGGCGCTGCCTATGTAATTGTTCTCGGTGACTCGGAACTTGAAAACAAGAGTGCCAAGCTTAAGAATATGGAAACCGGTGATGAAACAGAGATCTCACTTGGTGACTCATTTGCCGAAGACTTTTCTCTCCACGTTATAACAGCGCAGATAGCAAATGAAGACAACGGCAGTATTTTAAAATTCTGATATAATCTCCGGCTATGCCGGAGATTCTTATGTGACGGGGCGTAAACAAACTGGCTACAGCTTCCGCCCAATGATAATAAAACTGAAAGGAATACTTAAAATGGCAGATAATATGCAGGGTCTTAAAAGGACTCATTACTGCGGTGAAGTTGATGGTATAGGCAAGGAAGTAGTCGTAGGCGGCTACGTACAGAAAATGCGTAATCTCGGAAACCTTATCTTCATAGATCTCCGTGACAGAACAGGTATCGTTCAGCTCGCATTCAACGACAACACTGACAGAGCGATATTCGAAAAGGCAGCTTCATGCCGTGCGGAATTCGTACTTATGGCAAAGGGTACTGTTGAGGAGAGATCAAGCAAGAACCCTGATCTTAAGACAGGAAACATCGAGATCATCGTAACTGACTTACGTATCCTTGCAAAGGCTCAGACACCGCCTTTCGAGATCACTGATGAAACAAAGGTAAACGAAGAACTCCGTCTCAAGTACCGTTTCCTCGATCTCCGTCGTCAGCCGCTCCAGAAGAACATCATGATGCGTCATGAGATCGCAAGAGCAGCAAGAGAATACTACTACGACCACGGATTTATTGAAATAGAAACTCCTATGATGATGAAGTCAACACCGGAAGGTGCCCGTGACTACCTCATTCCTTCAAGAGTACACAACGGCAAATTCTACGCTCTTCCGCAGTCACCTCAGATCTACAAGCAGCTTCTCATGATCGCAGGCTACGACAGATACATCCAGCTTGCAAGATGCTTCCGTGACGAGGACTTAAGAGCTGACAGACAGCCTGAATTCACTCAGATAGACCTTGAAATGTCATTCGTTGACGTTGAGGATATCCTCCAGATGACAGAAGGATTTGTTTCATATCTCTTCAAGAAGGTTCTTAACGTTGACATTCCTGTTCCGCTTCCGAGACTTACATACACAGAAGCTATGAACAGATACGGCTCAGACAAGCCGGATACAAGATTCGGCATGGAGATCACTGATATTTCCGACATCGTTAAGTCATGCGGATTCGGCGTGTTCACATCTGCAATCGAAAACGGCGGCAGTGTAAGAGGTATCGTTGCAAAGAACGCTGCATCTACACTCACAAGAAAAGAAATAGACAAACTCACCGAAGCTGCAAAGGGTATCGGTGCAAAGGGTCTTGCATATATCAGATGGAACGATGAAGAACCGACATGCTCATTCTCAAAGTTCATGACACCTGAAGAGATCAAGGCAATACTTGCTGCTCTCGGATGTGAAAAGGGCGACGTTGCTCTCATCGTTGCAGACAAGAACAAGGTAACACTTCCTGTTCTCGGCGCACTCAGACTCACCGTTGCAAAGAAGCTCGACATCATCCCTGAAGGCTACAACTTCCTCTGGATCACAGAATTCCCGTTCTTCGAATACGATGATGAAAGTGGCAAGTGGCTCGCAATGCACCATCCGTTCACAATGCCTATGGACGAATGTCTCCAGTACCTCGACACAGCGCCTGAAAAGGTATTCGCCAAGGCCTACGACCTCGTTCTCAACGGCATCGAGCTCTCATCCGGTTCAATGCGTATCACCGACTACGAGCTCCAGCAGAAAATGTTCCGCTCACTCGGTCTTACCGAAGAAGAGATCGAAGCAAAGTTCGGATTCCTCGTTGAAGCCTACAAGTACGGCGCACCACCTCACGGCGGTCTCGGCATCGGTCTCGACAGACTTTCAATGCTCATGTGCGGCTGCGACAGCTTAAGA
>CADAPI010000045.1 GCA_902789705.1 uncultured Ruminococcus sp. | reverse complement strand
TGCGTTGCATTGCGGTAAATGAACAGCAGATTCAGCAATATCAGCCCCGCACCGCATATCCGCAGATATTCTGCGGAAAGAGCGATCGTTTCACTCTCATCAAGCATGAAGTCAGCAAGGCGTTTTGACAGCAGTATCATAGCAGAGCCTAAGAACAGATAGGAAACCAATGCAATATTGATACAAACACGAACGCCCTGTCTGATACGCTCGGTCTTGCCTGCGCCGAAATTCTGACTGACAAAGGAAGAAACCGCAAAGCCTGCCGTGAGGGACGGGAGCATAAACAGGTTCAGGTACTTGCTGCACACTGAATATGCCGATGTATAAGCTACACCGCAATCATTGACATATCCCTGAACGACCATACAGCCTACCGCAGTGATCGAGTTCATACACGCCATCGGTATGCCATTTTTCAGCAGCAACAGGGACATTGCCGTATCCGATTCAAAATCATCTTTACAGATTTCAAGCTGAGGTATCTGTTTCATTTTCAGATAGCAGATAAACGCCGATATAGCTTGTGATATTACAGTTGCCGCTGCTACTCCCTCAACACCTGTGTGAAAGAGAAATATCAGGATATAGTCCAAAGCAATATTGACCGCCGAGGAGATCATAATTGCAAGAAACGGCGTTTTACTGTCACCGACCGAACGGAGAACACCCGAAAGCAGATTATACGCTATCGTTGCTGCCAGTCCGCCGAAGATGATATATCCGTAGATCAGGCTGTCTTCCAGTATGATCTGGTCTGTCCGCATCAAAAGCAATATCGGTTTCAGAAGCAAACAGCCTGCCGCCGTCAGGATCACTGTCAGTATCGTTGACAGCTTCACAGATAATGCAACAGACTTGCGGACGGCAGTCATATCGCCCGAACCGAAGTTCTGAGCGATGATAACGGCAAATCCGCCTGTTACACCCATTGAGAAGCCTATTATCAGCAGTGATAAGGACGAGAGGTTGCCGACTGCACCGAGGGCATTGTCGCCTAATCCTCGCCCGACGATAGCCGTATCAGCTACCGAGTAAATCTGCTGAAGAAGATTGGTCAAGAGCATCGGAAAGAAGAAACCAAGCAGTTTTCCCGATACTTTGCCGTTTGTCAGGTCATTCGTATGATCCATTCACATCACCTCTGCCATTAAATATAGCATATCTCAGTTATATTTTATATCTGGAAACTTGAATTTATAGCTGAAAAGTGATATAATATGCAGAAGAAAGGCAGGCGGTGCGTATGAAAATCAGAAATGAGCTGAATGCAGAGCTTTTTCGGCAGAAAATGGATAATTTCAAGCGTTCGGAACATTCCGTGAAGCCAGTCGAGTTTACTTCAATATGCAATGGGGATATGGATGCTGTGAAATTGCAGCTCAGTGAGGGTGAGCTTGCTTTAATCGCTGATGACAGGCTCATGTCTAAAAACAAACTGAAAAACGCTGTGTATCACTTTGTTTTATGTGCATCGGCAATCGCTTCCACTTGTATGGATATGGGCATGGGGCAGACAGAAGCCTATACACTATCTGATCTCTATGTCCTCAAAGCCGATACTTGCAGGACGATAGACGGTGTATGCAGGCTCTATGAAGATATGTGCCTTGACTTCACCGAGCGAATGCAGGAGATACGCAAAGAAGCGGTGATCTCGCTTCATATCCGCAAGTGTATCGACTATATCTATGAGAACCTGGGTGCTGATCTGTCAGTCAAGGCACTTGCAAAGGCGGCAGAGCTGAATCCTGCCTATCTGTCAAGGCTGTTCCGACAGGAAACCGGCATTCCGCTGAAACGTTTTGTAAAAGAAGCACGGGTAGATACAGCACAAAATCTGCTCCGATATTCCAACCTGTCCTATCTTGTGATCTCTACCTCGCTGGTTTTCTCCACGCAAAGCGTGTTTATTGCCGTGTTCAAGGAGATTACGGGCATGACACCAAAGGTGTACCGTGAGAAATATTATACGAAGAATAGATAATAATAGAAAAGCCATTCTCCAAGTAAATGCTGGAGAATGGCTTTTGTGTTTCTCATAATATATGTCATAAGAGCTGTCAGCTTTTAAGGTATATACCAAAATCGTTGTTTTGACTTATGCGGAACAGTTTTTGAGTGTGCCAGTAGACTAAGATGCATTGATTTATATTATTTATGCAATATATTAGATTTTTTCAGAATTTAAGAAATATTATATCAAAAGCATTATCGCTCCTGCCATAGAAACAGCAACAAATAGTCCTAAAATTGTAATTTCTATGATTGCACAATAAAAATAGGAAGGTATTAGAATTGGATGCTCGGGGTCATCTTCTAGATACGCAATTGATAATTTATTTCCCTTACGATATTTTGAAGTTAAAAAGGTAAGGCTTTCAGAAGTACAAATCTGATGTGTGTAGTTTTGCGTGTCTTTATAAGCGAGCATCAAATGGTAATTCTTTGTACGATACCACGTTTCTTGATACCCTTTAATGGTTGCCTTGGTTTTTATCCCATTTGTAACAACGTATCTGTAATGATATAAGTTCTGTATCCCATTCCACAGACCAAGGTATGAAACAACTAAAATGACTTCAAGAAAAATGGACCCCCAAAAACCAAGTGCAGTTCCGTTATAATATAAATTTCTGAACTGAAAAAAACATAAAATTAGAATTAATACTAAGAGTATGAAATGCTGTATGATTTTAATCTTCATTAGCGCTCCCCCTCTTACTCATTCACAACGTGCAAGAACTTTCCTTATTTTTATTAGATTAGCTAAGGAGTTCTCATATCCATGCCATCGCTCGTATAAAAGCCCATTCCAAAAGTTGCCGTCCAGGAAATTATAATAATTCTGTTCTGACCACAATCTTGCACAGGCAGCACAATAAAAATACATTGGTGCATCCTCGGACTTCAAAACATATACGCCCTGGCTCCTAAATAATATTACGCTTGAATCTATACATGAGATTGTATGTGAATCAAGCGTTAACATTATTATACCAATTTGATATTATTCTGTCAATAGACAATATAGCTTACATAACCATCACTTTAGCAATAACATTTACCCATTTTAGATATTAAGTAGCTTGCTGTACTTGTCTTACAATGTTTGCTTCATAACTTCTCTATGCCTACTGTCGTAAAGCGCAGGGCATGAATTTTCTATTGTGCCGCAGGCACCGCTTATTAATTACATTAAAGGCGCTATCACCTTAATAATACCGCCGAGCAGTTTGTAAAACAGTTTTTCGTGCTTTATAGATTCCTCATCCACCTTCCGGCATTTTGAAAGAGTGTTCTGAAAATCTGTTTCAATGTCCGAAATGCATTTCGTTTTATAAAGATAGGTCGCACATTCAAAATGATGATAAAGACTTCTGTAATCAAGATTGATAGTTCCGACAACTGCCTTTTCATCATCGCTTACAAATACTTTTGCATGGACAAATCCGGGAGCGTATTCATATATTCCGACTCCCGCTCCGGTAAGCGACTGGTAATGCGTTTTGGCAAGTGCATACGCTGACTTTTTATCCGGAATACCCGGTAAAATGATCTTTACATCCACTCCGCGCTGTGCAGCATATTTCAGGGCTGTTTCGAGTTCATTGTCAAGTATGAGATAAGGCGTCATAATATGCACATACGTTTTTGCACGGTAAAGAATATCAATGTACACGCTTTCTCCGACTTTTTCTCCGTCAAGAGGGCAGTCACAGTAAGGCATGACAAAACCGTCATTCTTCGCCTGAACGCTGGTGTGTGCCGGTTCCCATACGGGCTCGTGTTCGGTCATATTCCACATCTGCAGAAACATAAGTGTAAAACTCTGTACTGCTTCGCCTTCAAGCATGACCGCTGTATCTTTCCAGTGTCCGAAACGGGAGCCGATGTTTATGTATTCATCGGAAAGATTGATCCCGCCGTTGAAAGCGACCCGGCCGTCGATCACAAGTATCTTCCGGTGATCACGGTAATTGTAATGCGTTGAGAGGAACGGAGTTATCGGTGCAACAGGTTTGCATCTGATACCCGCCTTTTTCAGTTTTTCAGGATAATTGTGAGGCAAGAGACTAACCTCGCACATTCCGTCATACATCAGCCTTACGTCAACACCTTCGGCTGCCTTGTCTGCCAGTATCTTAAGAATGCTTCCCCACATATGTCCTTCATTGACTATAAAATATTCAAGGAAGATGAATTTTTCCGCTTTCTTCAGTTCTTCAAGCAGTGTCACAAACATATCATCTCCGAGAGGAAAATAACGGACTTCCGTGTTCTCGTACAACGGAAAGCACCCGCTCCTGTTGAGATAGCGGCAGAGATCATCCGTGGCGGAATCAACGATCTCCTGCTTTGTTATCGTCTGCTCATTCTGCTTTAAGTACTGCTTTGTTTCCGTTATCATTTCCCGGCTTCGTTCCTTTACAAGCCTGTGACCGATATTTTTCTTCGTATACCACAGAAATATTGTAGACGGAAACGGAAATATCATAATAAGAAACAGCCAGGTCAGCTTTGCTGAATAATCCATTATATCGTTGAACAGATAGAACACCATTCCAACGGAAAACACAAGCTGAAAAGCGGAAAACCACTTGAAATAATCTGTAAACCAGTTGTAAAGCGAATAGAAGATCGCTATCTGGACAGCAACAAACAGCAGAACTATACCTGTTCTGCTGAATATAAAATGAAGGATCCCCTTTTTTCTTCGCGGGATCAGATATAGTTCTTCGTTCATAATTACCTCGTCGAAAATCTGTGAATAAGCTGTAAATCCTATACTTCAGAGTTTGACTTCACTATGTTACCAAGACTGCCCGTCATATAAAGAGGGATGTTTATCATCCATTCTTCTTTTCTGTATTCCGACATAGATGTGCGGACCGATATTTCCGGAGAATACTTTTCACGGAACGACTTAAGACTTTTGGCCTGAAGATTTTCCTCAGCCTTAACCTCCACCGGAATGACCATCTCACCGTTATCGATAACAAAATCGATCTCACAGCTTCCCCTGTCATTAGTATAATAATATACGCTGAGATCTCTGTCAGTTTTCAGCTGCTGAAGCACAAACTGTTCCGTAAGCGCTCCTTTAAACTCTGAAAATGCGGCATTTCCTTCAATAAGCGTTCTGGCACCAAGGCCGGTCATACATCCAAGAAGTCCGGTGTCATGAACGAATAACTTAAACGCTTTCATATCTTCATATGCTTTAAGAGGAAGTTTCGGAGAATTTACACGCGGGATCTTATATACCAGACCACAGTCCGAAAGCCACATTATTGCAGTTTCATAATCTTTGGCTCTTGCCCCTTCTCTTACAAGACCATACAGAAATTTTTTGTTCTCTTTTGCAAGCTGTGAAGGGATGCTGTTCCATACCATTCTTATTTTAGGAACAATATCATTCGGAGCATGCTTTGAAAAATCCTGTTCATAGGCATCGAGAATACGACGCTGAATCCTGCGCACTTCATTAAAATCTTTTGTTTCGGCATAGCAGAGCACAGCTTCCGGCATGCCTCCGGTAAAATAATAATGTTTGAGTGCATCAGTGTAAAAACTCCTGAATGTATTTATCATCTGAAAATCGTTACCCGCGAGCAGATCAGCATATCTGTCATTTCCCAATGCATACAGGAATTCCGAGAACGACAGCGGATACAGCTTTATAAAATCGACCTTACCGACCGGAAAAGATGTTCCGCTGTGTAAAGCTATACCCAAAAGCGAACCGGCGCATACAACATTATACTCCGGATTGTTCTCATAGAAATACTTTAGTGAAGAAAGTGCGGAAGGCACTTCCTGTATTTCATCAAAAATAATAAGCGTCTTTTCTGCATCTATTTTCTTACCCGAAAACAGCTCCAGTCCTGTGATTATCCTGTTTACATTCATGTCCTGATCAAACAATTCCCTGATACTAAGATCAGAGTCGAAATTGATATAAACTGTATTCTGATAATGAAGTCTGCCGAACTCTTTCATGAGCCACGTTTTTCCGACCTGTCTGGCTCCTTCGATTATAAGCGGCTTTCTGTTTCTTTTATTTTTCCATCCTAACAACTCAGCCATAGCTGCGCGTTCCATAACATCAGCTCCAGATTTATCATGATTACCGTGTAGCGCGTATTATTTATCATCAGTCTGAAATAATAGTTACTATCATAGTTTGTAAATTCATTATAGCACATCGCCACAAAAAGTGCAACGACTTTCTGTGTCAAAGTGCAAAAAGTGCAGCGACTTTCTGCGTATGAGTACAAAAATTACAATGACTTTTATTGTCGGGCATAAAAATTGTATCAGGCATCGCTGATGCCTGATACTATCAATAAGCTGCCTTAAGGCAGCTCTCGTTTTGTTTGAATTCCAATTTGCCCGCAATTAAACGTGCAAGCTTAATGTTTTCAGAATTCAGATGTGCTCTGTGCATCTGAATTTTCTATTGTGCCGCAGGCACCACATTTTCGGACGATGCCATCATATCTCTTTCGTCTGCTTCAAGCCTGTCAGCAGTATCACTGAGATAGTTTGCGCATAACTCCAGTTTGACTGAATGGCCTATTTTCATATCTGCCAGCTGCAGATCCAACAGGTCTGTCCATTTTACTTTGCTGTATAGCCCGGATATTTCTTTATCAAGAGCACCGAGTCTTGAATTGACGTTCCTGATCCTGTCAGCAAGTCCGCGGAGTGCGGAAGTATCGCATTTTATGCTGCTGTCTGAGCTCAGATTTTTCAAGCCGTTTTTCATAATACTCAGAATATCCGAGCAGAACTCCTTGCATTTCATAACCGCTCTTGATACTCTGGCTATGTTTGAAACCACGCTGGATACACAGAGGAGAAAAATTTCAACCGCAGTGACCGCAAGTCTGAGTCCGGCATAATAACATACTGTAACTGCCAGCTGTGTAACCGTTGAGATCAGTGCATTATCCTTAAACTGAAGCGGCTTTTTCAGAAAATTGAGAAGTGCTTTGTCTATACTTTTCTGTACTGACAAATCTGTAAACAGCGATCCTGCAATAATGTCAAGCTCGGATAACGCGATTATATAATCCGACACTCCCGAAGACTCACCGTTCAGACCAACGCTTTCTCCGCCAAGTGCTACTTCTATTACCGACATCATTGAACGGCAGACTGCATCACGGTCTTCATCCGGAAGAGAAAAAACATATTTATTGAGGCTCTTCGCCAGTGCAGCTAATCCTCTCTGTCTGCTCACTTCCGGAAGCAGTCCCCCGCCGTTAAAATCAAAAAGCGTAGGAATCGGATTTCCGCTTTCATCTTTCCTGAACGGCGCATGGGCTCCTTCGAAATCCACATCACCTGTCGGAGTTCCGATGTACATTTTCTGTTCTTTACTGAAAATTCCCGGTCCCAGCTCATTAACATAGTCATTGTCACCGCATATCGAATACATCTTTGAGCACTGTTCCTTATAGTATTCTTCCCCGAAGACTTCACGGATATGATCTATAGCAGCCTGAGATGGACTCTGGCCGTCAAATGAGTAGACGTGATCAACAAGATGACCGTATTTTGAATACAGAGTTACAAACTGCGCACCGTTACCGCCCTTGGAATGTCCGGTAGGCATAACGTTGCAGGATGAATCGATACCCAGCTTTTCGATGGCATGATCAAAGAACTCAAGACCTTTCTTCTGATACGGTGAATACTCTGTAACCAGACCGACGGCATTATCGAACCATCTTCCGTCACCTGTTCCCTTGAAAGCAAGAAAAACATCCCGTGAAGTACCGTTGTCTCTGTAGAAAACAGCCTCATATGCCCCGCGGTATTCGCTGTTATAACTGGTGAATTCACTGCTGTCGCCGAGTACGTATTCTCCTATGTGCAGTTCCTGTCCTTTCGGCGTGTCGAGAAATGTTCTCACTGCTGCCACCGCAGCACTTTCATCCTCGTTAAGGCCTCCTGACACAGATATCTGTTCAACGACAGAACGTATATCCATTCCCTCATAGTCGGGGTCAGTCAGTGCATTGCTGTACATAAGAGTATCGAATACAAACGCAGTATTGGCTTCATCCATATTAATTCCGTTCTGTAATACTGATTCTCCCATACTCATATCCACCGTGCTTCTTTCTCATAGTTATTTACATTCCCGTGCAGCCAGATCTGTCCGTGATATGAATGCCATCCTTTAGTGGCTCTGAGTGAAGGATCTTCATAATTGTCGTATACAGTCTCATCTGTAGTATAGAACACATTTGCACAGCATATCACATTCTTTTCGTGAAATTTCTCATATAAGGCTCTGAGCTTTTCCTCTCTGTCAGAATCATCATATCCCGGTGCAAGAAAGATCTCACACTTTAAATTCGACCCGTCTGAACCAAGATACTCTGAAAGGCTGGTATTCTTATTAAAGTTTTCTGGCAGAACATGTCCTTTTACCACCGGACTTTTAACCCGGCACTCACCGTAAACTTCACTCGCGATCTCATTCATTATGTGAAGTCTCTGTTCCCCGAAATAAAATGCCAGATAGTTGTCACGATAATTTACCTTATCATTTTCAAACCAGACTCTGACCAGAATTTTATCGTCACTGCCTTCATTCCCTGATAATGCTGCCGAACGGAAATACCATTTAGCAGATGACTTTTCAGGCTGGAAATCATCATAGGGTTCGGCGAAAATAAAATCTTCCCCGTACTTTTCTTCAAGATATGCTTCGCAGCTTTCCTTGAATAACGGATATCTTTTCTTGTCTTTTTCAAACATGCATCCACACACTCCGATCACAAGCAGGGTGACAAACGATATTATCAGACCTGCCTTTAAACTTATTTTTCTCATGTTTTCAGTCATCAGCCTTTGAGGTATCTATGCTGCAAAGTATTGATCTTGCGTTCTTGTAACTGCTTATACTTTCATCCAGAGCAGAAACGAACATCCCGGTATTTATCCCCTGAAAGCGGCCAAGTTCATGCCGTATATTATCGAGTTCGTTTATTATGCTGTTCAGTTCATCTATAACATGTGACAGATCAGCCATTTGTCATCCTCCTGTCGATCGTATTCTCCTCATTTATAAAAATCCCACGAGAACCGGAGCACGCGTGAGATATATTCAGGCCACTGCAACTGGTAACATTATATCATAATATATTTATCGCGTCAAATCTTTTATTGAAAATGTATATAATTAAGGAAACACTGATTAAACCGACCGGAAATCCGGCTTTGCCGGATTTCCGGAGGTGGGATTTACGGGGCTTCGCCCCGGTCCCCGCGCTGATTTATGAATAAATCAGCGTTTCCTTAGAAAATCAAATCAACATCAGACTAATATAACAGCTGTTTATAAGTGTCCGCAAAAAATATTTTTACAGTCTCTAATAGAATAGTGTTGATTTTTTCTTCCACATGTATTATAATATTGTGTAGAATAAAAAGCAAACGGTATATTTCATGTCCTTTAACAGACATGAATGTATGTAATTTAAGAAAGGATAATTTAAATGGTAAACCCACGCGACAGACGTGTCAGAAAAACCGAAGAACAGCTTGTAAAAGGCCTTACAAAGCTCATGAAAACCAAGAGCATCAAGAACATCACCGTAAGGGAACTCGCTGACGAGGTGGACATCAACCGCTCTACCTTCTACCTTCACTACAAAGATATTTTTGACATGGTTGAAAAGATCGAAAACGAACTTGCCGCAAACCTTATAAGCACACTTGACGAACTGAACAACAACCACATCACTCAGAACATCCTTCTCGATTTTCTGAGCGATACTTTCGAAACAATCTACCTTAACGCAGAACTCTGTGCGGTACTTTTAAGCAGCAACGGCGACATAAGCTTCCAGAAAAAGCTCCGTGACATAATCGACACAAAGACTCTGGAGATCGTAAATACTTATCTTGCCGGAAAAGCAACAAAAGATGAAACTGTGCTCATTACAAGCTTCATCATCAATGGTATACTCGGTATCATCGCAACATGGCTGCAGAACATCAGCATCGGCACACCTGAAAAGATGGCAGCTACAGCTTGCAGTCTCATTGAAAACGGCATAAACGGATTCTATACCAAAAACTAAGGAAGTCAGCAATCCGCGTTTTCCTAAGGAAACACCGATCAGGTCGTGAAACCGAATCGCCACGGTTTCAACGAGCTGATGAACGTATCATCGTTTCCAAAAAAATAAAGCGTATAAACAAAGAACTTAAAAATCTTTGTTTATACGCTTTTTTTGTTATTATCAGAATGAAACCCTTTGGGTAATGCCTATGTAGCATTTGCCTCGGTTTACTGTGATCTCCTCGCCTGTTTCAGCGTCGGTGAATCTGAAGTTGCTGTCATCACCGTTTTTGGTCCAGTTTATTGCTTTTACCTTTCCGCCGGAGAAGTAGTATCCTTCGCCGCCGTCGAGTTCAACGTCCATGCGGTAGCCGTCTTCACGGAGATAAACGTTTGTCTTAAGAGCAAATACATTGGTAAATGCAAGCTGCTTGTCGTTTGATGCATCCATGTGCGGTGATCCGGAATGCTGCTTGAGATATGTCTTTGTCTCGCTGTCATATGTGAATGTGCTGAAGTATGACTCGGAGAATGTGATTGTCATGCTTTCGCATTCTTCATCAGAGATATCAAGGAACTCATTTCCTTCTGCGAACTTCATGTAGTCCGCTCCGCCGTTCTTTACTTCAGTACGGAATCCTGCATTTTCAATGTTTGCAGGGAGCTGACTTCCGTCAAGACATCCGGTATGTTCTCTTGCGTAGTATTCCAGTCTGTTTTCATCGTTGTAGAAAAGTCCACTGGATGAATTGTCTCCGTCGAATCTGTCGATTCCGAGACGTTCGAGCGTTTCCTTTGCAATGGTCATATCCATGCCCCAGTGGCAGTAGATCGCATCAAGACCATTTGCGATAAGCGGGTAATAGTAGCGGCAGCTTCTGATGGAGCAGAGTGTCGGAACGTTTGTGTAGTCACCGAACACTGCCATGAGTCTTGTGATACCGCCTTCAACGACTACTTCGTAAATGTAGTCTGCCGAACTGATACCGTACTGAGGAAGTGACTGGTCGATGTTGTTTATCATTACTGCGACCGGTCTTTTGCCGACTGCATCGGCATTGTATCCGTACTCACCTGTCAGCGGATTGTGAGCAAGTGATGTCGGATCAGGTTCTGTTGTTACCTCTGAAACTGATCCTGTGGTATCTGCATCCGGTGCTTCTGTTTCTGCTGCTTTTTCCGTACCGTTTGCTTCAGTTACCTTTTCAGTCTGGATATCAGGTTTTACTGTGTTTGTTTTTTCCCCGCATGATACGAGCATTGCGGCCAGTACCAGAGCGGATGCCGCAGCTGCGATCTTTCTCATTTTCATCTTGAACTAAAATTTCCTTTCAAATCGCTATTCATAAATTTATTCTTCTGACGGCGCCGGTTCTTCCGACGGATCATCAGGAATATTCTCAGGTTCCGTTTCTTCAGGAGCTTCTGTAACTTCAGCCGGCTCGGTATGTACCGGTGACGGAGACGGTGAAGGAGAAGGTGAAGGTGACGGAGAAGGTGAAGGGCTGTGTGAAGCCGGTGTCGGTGAATGATGAGCCGACGGTGAAGGAGACGGTGAAGGTGTTGTTACTGCAACCGTTGTTTCTGCAGGATTAAGTGAACCTATCTTCTCGAGAGCTTCCTTCATGTGGTCCTTTATAACTTCGACTTTGTTTTCTTCAAAGTTGACCTTGTATTCACCAAGAACTTCGTTCTCACCGGTGAATATGTTCATTATCTCGATCCTTACCGTTTTCTTTTCTGAACCGGTAACGTCGATGCTCCAGTTTTCAAAGCCTTCAATGTTTATATCCTCAATGGCATCAGTCTGCTCATTGTCAACAAAAATTCTGAAAGTACATACTCCCGTTGCTCCCTCAGGGAACTTAAGATCAATTGTAACGTCAGACTCAGGAAGCTTTCCTGTACTGATGTAAAGAACGATCTTTTCCTTTGGGTTTACAAGTGTGTCACCCGGGAAGTTCTGGCTGATGACTTCGCCTTCCGGTGCCTTGTCATCCTTTTCTTCAAAGTCAACGATGAAGCCGGCATCTTTCAGAAGCTTTTCAGCCTCGTCCTTCTGCTTTCCGACAACATTCGGAACTATCTGTGAGTCATCAGGAGCACCCTTGCTGACGTACAGTGTTACCTCACCGGTAACTTCCATACTTGTGCCCGCCTCAGGTGATATACGAATAACGTCGTCATAGGCGATCTTGTCGTTGAAGATCGGTTTGAGCAGCACCTTGAATCCTGCCTTGTTGATCCTGTCGCAGGCTTCAGTCGCGTTCAGCCCGGTAACGTCAGGTATAAGGTTTCTGCCGCTGCTTATTCCGACATATACCTGTGCGCCTTTTTCTATTTCAGAACCCTGCTCGATACTCTGCTCGATTATCGTATCGGCTGCGTACTCCGATAACTGCGGTTCGCCTTTAATCGTTATAACAAGGTCTCCGGAATAGCGGCTTACCATGTCGCTGTATTTCTGAGGAACCAGTTCCGGCATGATGAACCTGTCATCTTCCTTTTTGCCGAAAATCAATGATACAACACCTGCAAGACACGCTACAACAGCGATCATTCCGATAACGGTACCGATAGTTGCAAACTTGTATTTCCATCCGCTGCCCGGTGTCTCATACTCCGGCGGAGGTTCCGTAACGGTCTCGGTCCTGCGTCTTGCCATACGCTTTCTTCTTGACTCGCCTTCATGCTTCCGGTCAATGTAGTAGTTAGGCGTTGCCTCGTCAGGATCGTAGTCCATAGGGTCCGTTTCCGTGATCTCCGGTTCTGTTTCGGTAACAGGCTGCTCTGTATTCTCAGGAGTTTCCTCCTCTTCATCCTCTTCAGCATTACGATGAGGAGCACCCTTGTAAACATAGCCGAAAACATGGTCAGGATCGCTTTTCAGACGTTCAATGTCGCGGATCATTTCGCGGGCAGTGTGATATCTGTCTGCCGGATCCTTTTCCATCGCCTTGAGTATTACTTCCTGCTGTCCGATAGTGACATCAGGATCAATGCTTCTCGGCATCTTCGGATCGTCATTCATCTGCATGAGTGCAACTGTAAGAGGATTATCCGTATCAAACGGTTTTTTGCCTGTAAGCATCTCGTACAGTATGATACCCACTGAATAGATGTCGCTTGCACCGTCCGTCTGCTTGCCGCCGGCCTGTTCAGGACTTATGTAGTGAACCGAACCGATGGTCTGCGCCGTTGCGGTTATGCCTATTTCATAAGTGAACTTGGCTATGCCGAAGTCCATGACTTTTATTGTTCCGTCCTCGAACATCATTATGTTCTGAGGTTTGATGTCCCTGTGTATTATTCCTCTGTCATGGGCATGTCCCAGTGCACGGAGTATCTGGATAGTGAAGTGCGAAGCTTCCTTCCAGTCCAGCTTCTGCTGCGACTCCATGTATTCCTTCAGGGTAATGCCGTCAATATATTCCATAACGATGAATCTCATTTCATCATTGAAGCCCACATCCAGCACCTTTACGATGTTCGGATGGGACAGCATGGAAACTGCCTTCGATTCATTCTTGAACCGCTGCAGGAACTCATCGTTTTTTGTATATTCATTTTTAAGGATCTTTACAGCAACATCCCGTCCCTCCAGACGGTCAAATGCTCTGTACACATCAGCCATTCCGCCGACACCGATACGTTTTTTAACTTCGTACCTGCCGTCAAGAATAACCCCGATATTCTTATCCATAAACTATATTTTCTCCTTCTTTAATGAAAGCTTTACAAATACAGATCTGACTGCAGCACCTGCTGCCGCAGTAAGGAGGATCTGCACAGCTTTTCTAAAGTTCCCAATCCTTAATTGCCTTGGCTTCTTCATACATCTGACAATAACTTTCATGTCTGCTCTCAGGTATGATCCCGTCCTTTACAGCCTGAATAACTGCGCACCCTTTTTCACATGTGTGCGAACAGTCGCTGAAACGGCAGTTCCCTGAAAAATCGGAAAACTCAGTAAAACATGCACTGAGCTCCTCTTTTTTTATTATATCATACTTGTTTGTCTCAAAAGTCGAAAACCCCGGAGTATCAGCAATGTACCCCCCGCCCTCGAGCTTGTAGAGCCGGGATTCCCTGGTGGTGTGTCTGCCTCGTCCGAGTTTTTTGCTTATCTCGCCTGTCCTGATTCCAAGCGTGCTGTCAATGGCATTCAGAAGAGTTGATTTTCCCACTCCGCTGTTGCCCGTAAAAGCACTTATCTTTCCGGCAAGCATTGATTTGAGTTTCTGCACTGTACTGTCGTCAGTATAGTCAATGATGACCACATCAATACCGACTCTGGTATAGACAGAACAGATATTGTCAGATCTATCAAGATCCACTTTTGTTATCACCACAACAGGCTTTATGTTCTTGTACTCTGCTATGGCGATGAATTTATCAAGAAGTAACAGATTAGGTGACGGCTCACAAACGGACACTACAAAAATGAGCTGATCCATATTTGCAAGCGGCGGTCTTATGATGTGATTTCTGCGCGGCATTATGTCCTTGATGACCTTTTCATCAGAAAAAGTTACCGTGTCACCCACGCACGGGCTGCGGCCCTCTTTCCTGAATATTCCGCGCGCTACACATTCATAAATACCATCAGGAGACTCTACTGTATAGAGTCCCCCGATGGACTTTATTATAAGTCCTGTTTTATCTGAAGACATTACTGATCTCCGGCCTCTTCGTTGTTCTGTCCGTCATCATTTCCTTCAGCCGGTTCATCTGATTCAGGTTCTGAATCTTCAGGTGTCTGTGACGGTGTCGGAGACGGTGAAGGTGATGGTGAAGGCGACGGAGACGGTGACGGTGAAGGTGATGCAGATTCTCTCTGCTGGTTAGGCTTGATACCGTCAACTTCCTTGAATGCAAGTGTTATATCTTCTGAAACAGTCTGTCTTGTTCTTGTTTCGTCAAATGCAAAGTTGTACTTGCCGAGTTCGTGTTCCTTGTTGTTGCCCTGGTTTACAAGTACGATAGTGATGAGCTTCTTGCCGCCTGATGAACTGATGGCAATGTTCTTGCTTGTTGTATACTTTGCGTCAACGTCTCTGTGTTCGCTGTTGAGTGTACCGTCTACATATACCTTGAATGCGAATACACCGAAAGCGTCCTGTGGGAAGTTGATAGTGAGTTCCTGTGTTGAAACAGCAGGAAGACCTGTACTTACGAATACTGTGATTGTTGAACCTGTTTCTACTACTGTGTTAGGTGAGAAGTCCATACCAACTACAGTACCTTCAGGCATTTCTGAGTTTCTTGTTGCTGTCTTTACTACAAGATCGAGGTCCTCGAGCATCTTCTTGGCTTCTGCTTCCTTCTTGCCGTTGATGTCAGGGAGCTTTACCTGTGTTGTCATCTTGCCTCGGCTGATGTATACAAGAACTGTTGAACCTTCCTTGCATGCTGTGTTTGCTGCAGGTTCTGTCTTGATTACGTAGCCTTCCTGAACTGTATCGCTGTAAACGAGCTTTGTCTGTGATGAGAAGCTCTTTTCCTCAAGAATAGCCTTTGCCTGTGACTCTGTAAATCCGTTGTCAAGCGGCGGAACGTCGATCATCTTCGGACCCTTGCTGAGTACGACCATGATCTTGTGACCAGGCTTTACAACTGAGTTCGGCTCAAGATCCTGTTCAAGAATGGTATTTGCCGGCATCTGTGAATACTTTGTTTCCTTAACTTCGAAAACGAGGTATTTGCTGTAAAGCTTCTTGGCGTTTTCATATTCCTGTCCGACGAAGTTGTTTACTGTGAATTCCTTGTAGTCGGATTCGCCGCCGAAGTAATTGAGCAGAAGCCCTGCAAGGAAGATCGTTGCAATGATGATAACAACTATAACGATACCTGAAAGCATCGGAACAAAGAGTGATCTCTTTTCAACATATTCCTCCTCGATCACAGGTGTGTCAGAGTAGCCGTATGAAGAGTCGGCTGCCACGCTGCTTTCTGCAGTTTTGTCTGAATCCAGCGATCTGAACGACCTTGTTGAATTGATGTCATTTGTCTGTTTATCTTTTTCCATGATGTTACCTTTCTCCTCTTTGCTGCGCCGCGCACTTCTGCCCGGATTCAGCTTAAACTTTTCAATATCTGCGATCATCTCTTCGGCACTGGCATAGCGCTTGTCCGGATCCTTTTCCATGGCTTTCATGATGATCTCCTCAAGCCTGTGCGGAACCTTCGGATTTACATCCGACGGACGCTTTGCCTTTGCCTGCATATGCATAAGTGCGACCGAGATAGGATTTTCATTGTCAAACGGTTTGATACCGGTCAGCATCTCATAGAATACCACACCGGCCGAGTAGATGTCGCTCCGCTCGTCTGTCTCGCCGCCGCGCGCCTGTTCAGGACTTATGTAATGCACCGAACCGATGGCCTGTGCAGTGGTGGTAAGTCCCTCGTCCTTGGCGAACTTGGCAATTCCAAAGTCCATGACTTTTATGTTGGTGTCTTTCAGCACCATTATGTTCTGAGGCTTTATGTCCCTGTGGAAAATCCCCTTTGAATGTGCATGTCCGATCGCTCTGAGGATCTGCAGCATAAAATGCACTGCAGTCTGCCATTCCATCCCCTTGTCTTTCTCCATGTAATTTTTCAGGGTTATCCCTTCAATGTATTCCATGGCGATGTACTGGGTATCAGAATTGTTTCTGAAACCGACATCTATTATCTTCACAATGTTCGGATGGAACAGCTGGGCAATAGCCAGCGATTCGTTACGGAAACGGCGGAGAAACTCCTCGTTTTCGGCATATTCTTTTTTAAGGATCTTTACGGCTACAATGCTTTCGTTCTCATCAAGGCGGTCCTTTGCCTTGTAGACGTTGGCCATACCGCCTGATCCTATAAGCTTCTGGATCTCAAAGCGACCGTCAAGCTTTTTTCCAATATATTTATCCATGTATCAAACACTCCTGATCATCTGATAGGGTCCCCTTCTTCATAATTCCTGTCAGCTGTTTTCAGCCACCGCAAGAGTTATGTTATCAGGTCCTCCCTTTTCAAGAGCCATATCCACAAGCTTCTTGGCCGCTGTTTCCACATCACTGTCCGAAAGCACCTTTTTTATCTCTTCGTCGGTACAGCAGCCGTGAAGACCGTCCGTACAGATGAGGAGCCTTGCGCCCTGAAGCTCGGTTTCAAAATAATCCACTTCGATCTCCCGATCCACGCCGACAGCCCTTATGAGCATGTTCTTCTTCGGATGGTTGACCGTTTCCTCCTCTGTTATTTTTCCCTGATCCATGAGGAGCTGTACAAAAGAATGATCTCTGGTTATCTGCTCCAGAGAGTCACCGCGGCAGAGATAAGCTCTGCTGTCGCCGACGTTGACGATGTGTACCGTGTCGGTCTTCGCGTCTATGAATGCGGCAACGCAGGTAGACCCCATACCTGATTTCTCAGGCTCTGCGTGTGATGTGTTGAATATTACTGAATTAGCCACTGTAACTGTTGAGACCAGCAGATTTTTCAGGCTTTTTGAAGCAAAGGCCCTGTCGTAACCGGCAATGAACTTGCTCCTTACTACCTCTGACGCAACGGTGCTGGCATATTTACCGTGGTTTTCGCCGCCCATACCGTCACAGACTATTATCAGAGCGGAACCGTCTGATTCGTCTATTATCTCACAGACTACCATATCCTGATTTTCATTTCTGCATAAGCCAATATCCGATTCACTGGCTATTTTCAATCATCTCACCTCTTGTACTTTCAAATTCACGTCTGAGCTGTCCGCATGCCGCATCGATGTCAGCACCGAGTTTACGGCGTACGGTCGCGTTTACACCGAGCCTTACAAGCTCGTTTTTAAACTTCTCGACGTGCGATGAGGAAGAGGAGTAATCTCTCTCCTTTACATCATTTACACCTATAAGATTTATATGACTTATCATGCCGCCGAACAGTGAAGCAAGCTTCTTTGCATCAGCGGATGAAGAGTTGACATTTTCAATGACAGCATATTCGAAGGTTATCCTTCGTCCTGTCTTTTCAGTATAGTATCTGCACGCTTTCATGAGCGCAGCAAGGTCATACTTTCTGTTTACCGGCATTATTCTGCTTCGTGAAGCATCGTCCGGACTGTGTAGTGATACCGCAAGATTAACGGATAGCTTCTCGTCAGCAAGTTCGCGTATGCGCGGAACGATACCGCAGGTGGAAAGCGTCACATGCCGCTGGCTTATTCCGTCCGACTCCGGTGCAGTCACGATTCTTATGAAACGCAGGACATTGTCATAGTTGTCAAGCGGTTCACCGATCCCCATGAGCACCACGCGTGATATTTTTCTGCCGAGATCACGCTCAGCCTCGTACTTCTGGAGAAGTATTTCAGATGCCGTAAGGTTTCTGACAAATCCGGCAATAGCCGAAGCACAGAAGTCACAGCCCATTTTACAGCCTATCTGCGTGGATACACAGAGCGACAGACCGAAGCTGTATTCCATTACTACAGACTCGACAATATTGCCGTCATCAAGTCCATAAAGATATTTTACAGTATTATCTATAGATGATTCAAGCTTTCGGACGATATTTAGGCGTTTTATACAAAACGTATTACTTAGTTTCAGTCTTAAACTGGCTGATAAGTTAGTCATTTCATCGAAACTGACCGCTTTCTTTACATGCAGCCATTCATAGATCTGTCCGGCACGGAATTTTTTCTCGCCGAGCTGTTCCGTTACCGTTTCCGTAAGCTCTGCAAGGCTTAAGGAAAGTATGTCCGTTTTATCAGTCATGATCATTTCCTTCTTATCTTTGAAATAAAGAAACCGTCGCTTTCAGGTCCGGAAGCTCCGAGGACCGCCTTGTATCCGCCGAAAGGTTCTCCGGCATTTTCAAGGAAGCTCATGCCCTCGTATTCATCATGCTCTCTTAGGAAACGGTCGATGATCTCATCATTTTCGTTACGGTTGAGAGTACATGTGGAGTACACGAGCTCGCCGCCTTTTTTCAGGTAGGAAGCTCCGTTGCACAGTATCTTATACTGTATATCATAAAGTTCTTCAAGACCTTCGGTAAGTTTATATCTGATTTCCGGCTTCTTTCCCATTACGCCGAATCCGGAACAGGGAACGTCGCAGAGCACCTTGTCCGCGCCTTCCAGTGAAGCGTCGTATTCAAGGGCGTCATGTGTAAAGGCCGCTACATTTTCAAGATGCAGCCTTTCCGCTCCGTCCTCGACAAGACGTGACCTGTGTCCGTAAAGATCGAAGGCAATGACCTTTCCTTCGCCCTTCATCATCTCGGCCATGGTAAAGGCCTTTCCGCCCGGTGCCGAACAGAGATCAAGCACTGTATCGCCGGGTTCCGGCGCGAGAGCCGCACAGGCAAGCTGTGATGATATGTCCTGTACATGGAAAAAGCCTTTTCTGAAAGCGTTCGTATGTGTAAGAACACCGGAAGCCACGCTGTAGCAGTCAGGAAGTAATTCCGACTTCACGGGTTCAGCCTTTCCCATAGCCTCCCTAAGCTTCTTTTCATCGGCAAGCAGGCTGTTTAAGCGTATGTAGACCGGTGGCTTTCCTGTAAGACGTTCGAGAAACGCTAAGGTAAACTCTCTGCCGTATCCGGAAAGCACCATTGAGATTATCTCCGGCGATACCGAATAACGAACTGAAAGTGCTTCAAGTTCATCTTCCGGTTCCTTTACCGCCGAAGGATCACGCAGAAAGTTTCTGAGTACCGCATTGACAAAGCCGGAAGCACTTGAAAGGCGGAAGCTTCTCGTGAGCTTCACCGACTCATTGACTGCCGCATTGTCCGGCACACTGTCCATATATTTTATCTGGTAGATCCCTGTCCTGAGTATGTTCAGAACTGTCGGATCAAGTCTTTCAGGTCTTCTGGTGCTGAAACACGAAACAATGTGATCCAGCGTAAGCTTTCTTTCAAGCACTCCGTAGTAGAGCGTAGTTATGAACTTTCTGTCCTGAGGAATCATTTCATTTGATGAAAGAACGCTGTCAAGAAGAATGTTCGAGTAACTGTCCTCACTGAAGGTCTTTGACAGAAGTTTTACCGTTTCTTTTCTGCAGTTTACCATACTATTCTCCGGTAGTGAATTTTATTCCTGTCTGAAGCTTGCTGCCTCTGAGATAATCGGCAGCCTTCATTCTCTTGCTTCCTTCAGGCTGAACTTCGGTAAATCTTATTACCTCACCGTCGCCGCAAACTGCAAGGAATTCAGATGATGCTTCGATAACCGTACCCGGTTCCTCAGATGATCTCTTTCCTGCAAGTTCGGAACGGAAGAACTTTATTCTCTTTCCGCCGAGAAATGCAAATCCTGTTATGGCTCTTACCGTGTTGTGTATTTTCTGAGCCGGTTCGTTAAAGTCGATAAGCGACATGTTCTTTGTTATCATCGGTGAATAAGTGGAAAGGCTGTCGTCCTGAGGTGTGCGTGTGAGAGTGCCGTTTTTAAGTTCCTCAAGTGTCTTTACAAGAGTTCCGGCACCGCACTCTGCAAGTCTGTCGTGAAGTTCGGCAAAAGTTTCGTTTTCACCGATCTCAATTTCAGACTTTACAAGCATGTCACCTGTATCAAGGCCCTTGTCCATCATCATGGTAGTAACGCCTGTTTTCTTTTCACCGTTTAACAGGCACCACTGCATAGGAGCTGCTCCCCTGTATTCAGGAAGAAGTGAACCGTGAACATTTATGCATCCGTGCTTAGGAAGTGAAAGTATCTCTTCAGGAAGGATCTGACCGTACGCAACAACAACGATAAGGTCAGGTGCATTCTGCTTCAGTACTTCAAAAGCTTCCGCAGCATCATCTCCCTTTCTCAGTGAAAGCGGCTGATAAACCGGAATATTCATTTCAAGTGCAGCTTCCTTAACAGGAGTAGGTATCATTTTGTATCCGCGGCCCTTCGGCTTGTCAGGCTGTGTGAAAACAGCTGTAACATTTTCGCCTGCATCTGCAAGTGCCTTAAGTGACGGTACAGCAAAATCAGGCGTACCCATAAAAACTATATTCAAGCTTCTTCCTCCGGTTCAACAAACTCGTCAACAAGATCAATGAATAATTTTCCGTCAAGATGATCTGTCTCGTGGCATGCACATCTGCAGAAAATACCTTCAAGTCTCTTTTCATAGTAATTGCCGTTTCTGTCCTGTGCCCTGAGTGTGCAGCTGTACGGTCTTTTTACATATCCCCATACATTCGGGCATGAAAGGCAGCCTTCAACGTCACGCTGTTCTCCTTCCGGATCAAGAATCTCAGGATTGATAAGCTCGATAAGGCCCTCGCCGACATCGATAACTGCAATTCTTCTGAGAATCCCGATCTGCGGTGCTGCAAGACCGTATCCCTGTGCCTTGTAGAGTGTATCCTTCATATCGTCAAGCAGAGTCCAGAGACGTTCGTCGAACTTTTCAACTGTTCTGCATTTCTTGTAAAGTACTTCGTTTTCCTTTGTAACAATATTTCTTAAAGCCATGTTCTACCACCTTTTAAACTATGTCGCCGTTCATATCGGCATAAATATTCACGTTTGAGTATTCGCGGTATTCAGCTGTTTTCAGCAGAACTCTGCGAATAAAGCTTCTTGTTTCCTTATTGTTTTTGCATTTAAGGATCAGACGGTATCTGTACTTTCCGTTCATCTTGGCGATACCGGACTGCACTGGTCCGAGCACCCTGAGCGGAAATTTTATCTGTTCTGACTTTATTACGTCCTTTATGATCTTCAGTGTAACTGCAGATGCCGCAGCCGCAGCAGCGTCAGATACTGATGATATGCCGATAACACATATGTCACATACCGGCGGGAAGATGAGAGTTTTCCTGAGGGTTATCTCTTCCTCGTAAAAACCGGCGTAGTTCTGTGCAGCAGCAAGACCCAGCACGTAATGATCCGGCATGAAGGTCTGAAGATAGGCTCTGCCCTTCTTTCCGCCGCGTCCGCTTCGTCCTGCGACCTGCGTTATAAGGGAGAACGTCCTCTCGTAGCTTCTGAAGTCACCCGAAAACAGTGACTTGTCAGCTGTAACTATTCCCACCAGAGTGACATCGGGAAAATCAAGTCCCTTGCCTATCATCTGGGTACCGACCATGATGTCGTACTTTTTGTCTGCAAAATCCTTAAAGTTCTTTTCGTAGGCATAACGTGAAAACGTCGTGTCTGCGTCCATTCTGAGTATTCGTGCATCAGGGAAAAGCGCTTCAAGCTGCTCTTCCATTTTCTGTGTGCCGAAACCCATCTGTTTGAATACTGTTCCGCCGCATTCCGGACATTTTTCCGGAAGCTCCGCTATGCTGCCGCAGTAGTGACAGACAAGCGAATTATTGGCTTTATGGTAAGTGTACGGAATGCTGCAGTTCGGACAGTAGACCGGGCTGCTGCATCCTGCACACGAGATCACTGTGTGATATCCTCTTCTGTTGAGAAGAAGAATGGTCTGCTCCCCTGCTTCAAGATTGTGCTTTATCTCATGCACAAGGACTTCGGAAAATTCACTTGTGTTTCCGTTTGCCCTCTCCGCGTTCATGTCAACTATTTCAACATGAGGAAGATCAGACTTGTTGAATCTCTCGGTGAGTTCGAGAAGTTCATAAACGCCCTTCCGGGCATAGTAGTAGCTTTCGACCGACGGTGTGGCCGATCCGAGCAGAAGTACTGCTCCGTGTGTTCTGCAGCGTTCCTTCGCAACGGCTGATGTAGTGTATCTCGGGGCACTGTCTGACTTGTAGGAGCGTTCGCCCTCCTCGTCCATGATAATGAGCCCGATGTTTTCAAGAGGCGCAAACACTGCACTTCTTGTACCCACAACTATTTTTGAAAGGCCCGCTTCGATACGCCTGTATTCCTCGAGGCGCTGTCCCAGCGAAAGATTGCTGTGGATGACCGAAACGGTTCCGCCGAAAAGCCTGCAGAAATTTTCAACTATCTGCGGTGTCAGCGAGATCTCCGGAATAAGGAGCATTGCAGTCTTTCCCTCGGAAAGCGTTTTTTCAATGAGTTTTATGAATACCGATGTCTTTCCGCTTCCGGTAACACCGTGAAGAAGAAAGCAGTGAGGTCTTCCCTCGCTTATAACTTCGGAAACTCTTGAAAACACCCTGTTCTGCGCTTCGGAAAGAACTATCTTTCCCAGTGCGTCCGGTTCGTATTTTTCCTCGCCCGGAAGTCTGTAGTCCGGAACGCTGAATTCCTCGCAGGCTCCGTTTTTAATGAGGTTCTTTATAACTGCCTCAGTAACGCTGCATATGTAGCAGACTTCCTTTACAGAAGCTGAACCGTTCTCGCTAAGAAGATTTATGACCTGTTTCTGTTTGGGGGTGAACCGGAACATGCCCGGTTCGTTCACACAGGCTTCCGTAAGCTTTATCATGCGCATGGTTTTGTCCTTTACGCGCTGACTCGTTTCGCTTAC
>CADAPI010000044.1 GCA_902789705.1 uncultured Ruminococcus sp. | reverse complement strand
TCGGTAGATATCTCCTCAAGCTGCATATCACGGATCCTGTGGGTTTTCTGAAGAAGTCCGAGTACATCGAGAACCTTTGATTTTTCTTCATCAACCAGTACCGATATCCATTCGTCGTCGGAAGATACCTTAAAATCAGAAACTTCAGTCTTTATGACTTCTGCTTCAGCACTCATGTCTCCGTCAACTCTGATCTTAAGAGTACGGTACGAGCCGAAAAATCCTTTGAGGTGTTCTATGTCGTTATCGTAGAGCATCTTTCCCTTGTCGATTATAACAATACGGCGGCAGAGAGCGTCAACGTCGCCCATGTCGTGCGTCGTCAGGATAACGGTAGTATTCTTCTGTCTGTTGAGTTCGTGAATGAGTGTACGTATCTTTGCTTTCATCGAAACGTCAAGTCCTATTGTAGGTTCGTCGAGAAAGACTATTTTCGGATTATGGAGAAATGCCGCAAGAATATCGCTGAGTGTTCTCTGGCCGAGGGACATCTGGCGTACCGGCTTGTGCAGGAGCGGCTCAATGTCAACAAGCGATTTGTAGAGCTCAAGCATATCGTTGTAATCTTTGTCGGGTATCTGGTAGATATCTTTTAAAAGCCTGAATGATTCAATGAGCGGGAGTGCCCACCACAGCTGTGTTCTTTGTCCGAAAACGACGCCTATTTCCTGAGCGTTTTTCGAGCGGTTCTCGTATGGTACATTTCCGCCGACAAGTATTTCGCCTGACGTAGGTTCAAGTACGCCGGTCATCATCTTGATAGTGGTTGATTTTCCTGCACCGTTTGGTCCGAGATAACCGACTATCTCGCCCTGTTCGATACTCATTGAAACATTATCAACTGCACGGACGATCTTGTAATCACGTGAAAACAGATCCTTAAGGCTGCCCTTTAGTCCTTCGTGGCGGTTGAGTGTTTTGAATTCTTTTGTTACGTTTTTGATCTCAATTATTGCTGCCATGTTGCCCTCTCTTTCTGCCAGTATGTCTTCTTTTGTGTGGTGAAAATAATATTATACTTCTTTGAATGTCTTTTGTCAATACTTTTAGTGAGTTTATAGTATACAAGATTGAATCGTAGAACTGGTAATAAAATTGGTAAACTGAACATGATGTGTTTTCTTTAAGGAAACACTGATTAAATCGGAAATACGGCTTCGGTGTTAACGTCAAATGTAAACTTTGCTAATCGAAATTGAGTTGACAATTATAAGCGTCAGGGTTATAATGAAATAGTAAATTACAGTGAACGAAAAAGATTTTACGTACACAATAAAAACAGTCGAAAGGAAAAATACTATGGATGTTATAAAACTTGCTGATGAAATCATAAACGGAAAGCGCATTGTCCGCGGAGATATTACCGATTTCTTTATTACCGCTGATCTCAATTCTCTGTGCAAAGGTGCTGACCGTATCAGAAGACATTTCTGCAGTGATAAGGTCGATCTGTGCAGTATTATTAATGGAAAAAGCGGAAAATGTTCTGAGAACTGCCGTTTCTGTGCCCAATCCTCTCATAACTGTACCGGAGTTAATGAATATTCGTTCCTCGGGACAGAAGAAATACTGAAAGAGTGCAGGCATAACGAAAAAAGGGGAGTTCACAGGTTTTCGATCGTTACTGCCGGCAGGACACTGAATAAAACTGATTTTGAAAAAGCCGTTGAAGCATATACCGTACTTCATGAAAATACTGATATGATGCTCTGCGGCTCCCACGGATTTCTCACAGATGAACAGTTTCAGAGACTTCGTTCGGCCGGTGTAAGCAGATATCACTGCAATATTGAAACTTCACGGAGATACTTTCCTGAAATATGCTCAACGCATACGTATGATGATAAGATCGCCTGTATAAAACGTGCTGTAAATGCAGGCTTCGAGGTTTGTTCCGGCGGTATAATCGGTATGGGAGAAACATGGAATGACAGAATTGATATGGCAGTTAGTCTCGCCGAACTAGGAGTAAGATCTATCCCGATAAATGCTCTTATGCCGATTCCGGGTACTCCGCTTGAAAATCTTGAACGGCTTTCTGAAGATGACATACTCAGGACTGTTACTATATTCCGTTATATTGTTCCGGAAGCTGACATTCGTCTTGCTGCCGGCAGGGATCTTATGAAAGACTGCGGAAAAAAAGCATTCCTTTCCGGAGCGAATGCAACGATCACCGGAGATATGCTTACAACTTCAGGCAACGATATAGCCGGTGATATTAAAATGTTGTCGGATATGGGATTTCAGATTTAAAAAGCTTTCTTTATTCAGAATACGCCTACGTTGTTTTCAGACCGCAGACAGCAAAATCAGATATATAACTTATACCGGCTCACCCGAAAAGTGAGCCGTTTTTTTGCTGTGAAACAAACAATAATTTTTAGCTGTTGAAAAAAGAACATATTTATGATATGATGTAAGAAAACACTGTTGTGAATGTGGCGCTTTATGGATAACAAAAAGAAAGCCACAGAGAATAAATAAAAACAACAGTGAAACAAAATCAGAATGCGGATAAACCGCAGCAGCTGATTAATACTAAAGAAAGAAGAGATAATTATGGGATGGGTCATTGTAACGCTGATCGTAATAGCAGCAGCGTTTATCTGCTGTGTTTTGTACGTAAAACAGATCGCAAAGCATAAATTCATATGTAAGGAATGTTCAAAGGAGTTTAATGTAAACTGGAGAATGATCCTGTTTGCTATGCATTATGAGAATCAGTATGAGATCAGATGTCCTCACTGTGGTCATGTTGGATGTACTGTAAAAGAGTCTGAATAAAGGATTGGTAAAATGAAAAAAGCTAAAGATCTTGTTATCCGAAAGATTCTGCCTTCAGTAGTATTTCTGATGTTCTCAGCATTATTAGTTATCGGAACAGATAACGACAGAGAGATTTCAGAAAAACTGTACAGCCCCGGAAGTAAGTTTTCTCTTGTATTTGCAGTAGCAGGAATATATCTTTTCTTCGGATTGTTTGTTTTCTATTCAGGCAGTCTGTTTCGTCACAATATGAATTCAAAGAAGGGAAAAAATGATAGATATACGAGCGCTGGAACATGCATTTTATGCGCCGTAACTGCAGCGATAATCGGAGCACATGCGCTAAGGGGAAGGGCCTGCCTGGGATCATTCATGCATATTGAGGAAGGTATTGGTTATCTTCTGCTCACTGCTTTAACTGCGATGTTTCCGCTGTTTATTTTAGGCATCTTACTTTCCGGGAAAAAACGTGATCCGGATGCAGTAAGGGAGCTTACAGGAATTATTCTTTTTATGATAGTTGTATTTCTGGTTCAGACGGTTCTCAAACATATATTTGTACGTCCGAGATTCTATCTTATGCATATGCCGGTAAATGACTATGTTCCGGACGTAGGATTTGAACCCTGGTATAAAATATCTGCTGATCCGACGGAACTCATAAATAAATATGATCTGCAGAAAAGTGATTTCATGTCATTTCCGAGCGGCCATACAATGAACGCTTTTGCAGGTGTTCTGGCGATTCCTGTGCTTGCGTATGCAGTGCCTTACCTAAGAAAATTCAAAGTTGTGTTTAAGATCCTTGCAGTTATTATCGCTCCGTGTATTATGGTTTCCCGGATCATTATGGGTGCGCATTATTTGACCGATGTAGCGTTCGCGGGAATGACGGGTGTAGTTTTATGTTATTTTTACAGCATGATAATGGACTATATGCGCGATCCTTTCGGAGTAGCAAAGATAAATCAGAAAGCTGAAGATGAAAAGATAAAAGAAGAAAAGGAACGAGAAGAGAAATATAAATTCTGGGAAGACTGCTGATGTTTTTTTAATATGCAGTTCCTTGCACTTAAAAGGTAGTTTCCCGCTCTTCGAGCAGAAAACTGCTATTGAAAACAGTCTGCTTTGCAGCCTGTAAAATACAATATTATAATGATTTTTTGGTCAGACCGTATAGATTTTTACTTGTTTTTGTAGTATAATAAAATAAAGACTTCAGGAAAGGATGGGTGTATTTATGAATTATGTTTATCCAACTAATAGACCATTTAAAGTAAGTGGCGATTTTGAATTTAATAAAAAACCTTCAGAAGAGTCAGTAGCTATAAAAAAGTTTATCGATTCTCATAATTTTTCAGTTTCACTTGATCCGGAAACAGGGGAACCAGTTGTAGAAGTTACGGAGAAAATGAATGAACAATAAACTGAATATAAAATTGTTTACTGAAGAACTACAAAAGAAATTTGCTTGTAATTTTCATTGCGGGAACACATATATTGATCAATTTATCAGAAATCCGATTTCGCTGGATAACAGTTTCGGAAAGACTTATGTTTATTTATCTGATAAAGAAGATGTACTGATTGGTTTTTATAACCTTGGAGTTGGATACGTTGAAAGTGTAAAAAATAATCAGACATATAAAATAGGTGGTGCAGTTCATATAAATGAATTTGCACTTGATTCAAGATTTCACAGTATTTTAATTAGTTATGATGAAGAAGGACGAAAAATTAATTTATCTGATATTCTTCTGAATGATTGCTTAAATAGAATCAATAGTATCAGAAATGAACATTTAGGATATTCATTCGTAACTTTATGTTCTACTGAAGAAGGACGCAGCCTTTATTTGAGAAGTGATTTCGAAGATCTTGATGAATCACTTAATTTCAGCATTGAAAATACCGAGGAGAAATGCAGTCAAATGTTGTTATGGATCGATAAAGATATGATTTGATTAAAACAAAGTCAGTGATATATTTTACTGACTTTGTTTTTTAGTAGACAAATTAAAGTGCTTATGATATAAGTGAATAAAAATTAAAAAGGTAGTTTCCCGCTCTTCGAGCAGAAAACTGCTATTGAAAACAGTCTGCTTTGCAGCCTGTTCATTTCAGGTTGCATTTGTTAAAGCCATCCCGAAGGATGGCTTTAATTACAATCGGCTGTCGAAGACAGCCCACCATTTCTGTTGGATTAGGTTACAACATAACCCAAAATCGTCTCCGTCGAATCAACGGAGACGATTTTATAATAATTACGCATTAATCAGTTTTAGTCCATAAACCTTGACTGACGGTCAGTCTTGTGATAAAATATAGTTAGCCGACACTAACTATATTTTATCAGGAGGATAATTCTTTATGGAACTAAAATTAGGCGATGTTCAGACAACTGCTCTTATTCCGCTGGCTGTAAAGGCTAATGAAACACTCAGAAAAAATCCGAGAATAAGGGATCAGAAGGCTGTCGATATTATCAAAAATCTTAATATCGACACTGAACAGTATGATAAATTCATGTCTCACGAAGGCGTTATAGCAAGGACAATCATGCTTGACCGTCAGCTGAAGGATATAATAAAGAAACATCCGGATACTGTAGTCGTAAACGTAGGTGCAGGATTCGATGACCGTTTTTCAAGAGTGGACAACGGTAAAATACGCTGGTTTGACCTTGATCTGCCTGATTCAATTGCTGCAAGAAGAAAAGCTTTTGATGAGAGGGACAGAGTTACTATGATCGCCGGAAGTGCTCTGGAAGAAAGCTGGTGTGCCGAAGTGAGAGAATCACTGAAGGGAAGAAAGTCAGAACCTGTTTTTCTTGCTGAAGGACTGTTTATGTATTTCACCATTGACCAGATTCGTACATTCCTCGAAATACTCAAAAACAATTTTCCTGACGGCGGTACACTTATAGCTGAACAGAACTGTAAAGCAATGCAGAAAAGTGAAAAGCATCATGATACAGTAAAGAATACAAATGCACATTTCATGTCCGGTACGGATTCAGGTCAGGAGATAGCGGATCTGACTGACGGAATTCAGTTTGTTGAGGAACACAGCTTTAACGAGGAAATGAGCAAGTACAGCATACGCGGAAAACTGTTTGCTCTGCTTCTTCCGAAAATGAACGACCGCTGGGCTACTTTCAGGTGGTGATCATACTCTGATTCTGTTTCACATCCTGAAATATAATGAAATCAGCCTATGAAAAACTGATAACTGTTTTTCATAGGCTGAATTATTATGTTTTCAGACAGTAGCCGAATAATCAAAGTTTCCAGCTTACTGCTTTCTTTCTGTCTTCAACGAATGTTCTGTAAATGCCGTTCTGTTTCATAAGCTCTTCGTGTTTACCCTGTTCGGCGATCTTTCCTCCGTCGATAACGACTATCTGATCGGCATTGCGGACTGTCTTGAGTCTGTGTGCGATCATGATTATCGTCTTTTCCTTTGTAAGTTCCTCGATGGCTTTTGTAAGCTCTGCTTCGTTTTCCGGGTCTACGTTGGCAGTGGCTTCATCGAGTATGATAACAGGGGAGTCTTTCATGATTGCTCTGGCAATTGAAATTCTCTGCTTTTCACCGCCAGAAAGACTTGCACCGCCTTCGCCGATAACTGTGTCGTATCCGTCCGGCAGGCTCATTATAAAGTCATGGCATCTTGCCTTTTTTGCGGCTTCCATGACTTTTTCCATGCTCGCATCCGGATCACCGAAACGAATGTTGTTTGCTATTGTATCTTCGAAAAGATATACTCTCTGGAATACGAAGCTGAAATTCTTCATCAGGCTGTCGAAGCTGTAATCACGGACATCTCTGCCGCCAAGTGTAACTTTTCCGCTGTTTACATCCCAGAATCGGGCGATAAGATTGGTGATGGTCGTTTTTCCGCCGCCTGATGGACCGACAATTGCAGTAGTTGTTTTCTCAGGAATGCGAAGTGAGATATTATCAATGATCTTTCTGTTATCGTAGGCAAATGATATGTTTTCCAGTACGATGTCACGGTTTTCAGGTTCGATATCTTCACCGTCAATGTCCATTTCCGGAATCGCAAGAATTTCATTTCCCTGATCAACACAGATGCTGACACTTCGTATAAGTGCCGAAAAACCTGCCATAACATCAAGACTTTCATATACCATGAATGAACTTATCATCATCATTATGCAGTAAAGCAGGCTCATGGTTCCGTCTATATAGAAATACACTGAAGCCGCACACATAACAACACCGGTAAGCTTTGTAACGATCTCCTGAAGACCAATGTACGGAATTACATCGAATTCAAGATGAGTATCTCCGTACTGCTTGTCTTTTATAGCTTTTTCCAGTTTCTTTGCACGGCTTTCAACCAGGTTGTAGTTTTTAACTTCAGCGATGCCCTGGATAAATTCGATTACAGCAGCAACTAAGTCTCTTGAGGCTTTCTGTTGTAGCGGGGCGCCTTTTCGCGTCTTTTTCTGCATTGCGGAATTTATGAGTGAGTAAACGACAATTCCGGCTGTAAGTATAAGACCGATTCTCCAGTCAAAAATGAAAATGAAAGCTGTAATAACGAATGTTGTCAGTATACCCTGGGTGGTCAGCATAACAACTCTTGTGGCCACGTCCGAAAGTGCTTCCATTGTATTTGTAGTCACGCTGGTAATATGTCCGAGGCTGTTGTCATTGAAATATCCCATAGGAAGATATCTCAGATGTTCAGCAATTTCGATTCGTTTTCCGGCACAGCAGTCATATCCGGCTTCAGTCTGAAGCATCGTAGCTTTCAGGTTTATAAGCAGCTGACCAAGTACTGATGCAGCGAGTATTGCTATTGCTCCGTAAATATTTTTCTCTGACATATTCTTTTCAAGAATACCGGAGACAACGACTGCGATTGCAGATATTCTCAGTGCTGCAAATACAGCCTTTACAACGCCAAGACCGATGGCGGTATATAACTTTTTCCTGTCACGTTCATTACAGAAATCAAAAAACTTTTTCAGTGTACCAAACATTACGCACCCTCCTTTACGGAAATATGAGAATTCCACATCTGTCTGTACAGATCACACTTCTCAAGCAGTTCTTCCTGTGTGCCTGTAGCTTCGACTTTACCGTCCTTAACAACAATTATCTGATCTGCTGTTGCTATGGTCGAAAGTCTGTGAGCTATAACAAGAAGTGTTTTTCCCTTTACGAGTTTTGCAACTGATGTCTGTACCAGTGCTTCGTTTTCCGGATCGGTGTAAGCTGTTGCTTCGTCAAGTATAACGATCGGAGCGTTTTTGAGCATTGCTCTTGCAATTGAGATACGCTGTCTTTCACCGCCGGAAAGATGTCCGCCTGCACCACCGACTACAGTATCGTATCCGTGTTCAAGTTTCATTATGAAGTCATGGCAGCCGCAGGATTTTGCAGCATTTATAACGTCTTCGTCAGAGGCGTCAGGATTACCCATACGGATATTGTCCATGATCGTTTCATCGAAAAGATAATTATCCTGTGACACATAGGAAATATATTTGTTGTATTCCTCGAGCGGGATTTTTCTGATATCCGTACCGCCGATGGTTATGCTTCCGCTGTTTACATCCCAGAAAGATGCGATAAGTTTTGCTATTGTTGACTTACCGGAACCGGACGGTCCTACAAGTGCGTTTACAGTGTTCTGCTTTATTTCCAGATTGATTCCGTGAAGAATCTCCTTGTCGCTATATCCGAAATGAACGTCGTTTAATACAATATCAGTACCTATCGGAACTTCATCCATATGATCCGGACGTACAAGCTCATCTCTTTCAAGAATTTCAACTGCTTCGCCGATTACAGTTCCCATCTTTGCAATGCCGTCCCAGTATGATGCAATAGTCATGAACGGGGAAACAAGTCCGAGTGAAAGAATTATGAGCATAAGTAAGTCGCTTCCTGATACGGTACCGTTCATATATGCTTTAGCACCGAAGGGGAGAAGTCCAAGCAAAAAGTACGGCATAATAAGAAGTGAAATGTTCTGCCACAGATTGCAGCGGCGCATCCATTCAATAAAGCAGTCTGCACCTTCTTTGGCTGCTATAACGAATTTTTCGTAGCTTGTCTTTGATTTACCGAAAGCCTTGATGACTTCAATACCGTTTATATATTCAACAGCGGTGTCATTGAGTTTTTTGGTCTTGACGATCGCATTGTTGTAGCTTTCAGTACTGCCTGACATCATTAGCATGAAAAACAGCATACCGACTGGAACACATACAAGTGAAATAAGAGTAAGCTTTGCATTGATATTCAGCATGTAGATGATCAGCGCCACCGGTACGAATGCGTTTGATAGTACTTCCGGTATGATATGAGCCAGAGTGGTCTCGATTGAATCAACACGTTCGCAGATCACGTTCTTGTATGTTCCGCTTGACTGTGAAAGAACAGAACCGAGCGGTATCTTTGAAAGCTTGACTGTAAGATCACGTCTGATGTTTGCGAGAACCTCAAACGTTGCCGCATGGGAAAGTGTAGTCGAAATGCTGTGAAGCACTCTGCAAAGTATCCAGAACAACGCCATCATCAGCATATCTTTTCTGAAGTCACTGAATACAGGTTTTCCTCCGCTTTCATGCAGACTGAGCAGTTTATCGACTATATCCGCCATATAGATATAGGGGATAATACCGCTTACAACCTTGCCGAAAGCAAATATCACACTAAGGATATAATTCGGCTTTTTCTGCCCGGCAAACTGTGCAACCCAGCCAAGTGTGCTTCGTTTCTTTTTTGTTTCTGACATAGTATCTCACCTTTCATTTAATTAGCATCGGCTAACCTTATATCAAAAAAAATAAACGGAGTCAGACTCCGAGTATTTTCTTCCATCCTGCCGAAAAGAATTCGTCCAGCGTTTCAGCATAGTGCATGGCTTCTTCTCTGGTGAAATTATGTATCACCGCTTCAAAGAGTGCCGAAACATTGGCTGTAATAAGCATGTGAAATTCTTTTTCTGATACCTTTTTTACATTCATTCCGTACTGCTTCATTTTCTCGAAATAGTCAAGAGTGGAACGTTCCTCCAGTAAAGTCATGTCATGAACGAAGCTTTCATATTTCGTACCCTGCGAGCAGCAGATTATCAGTCTGAATTCTGTGAAATGATCATAGATTAAATTCATAAGCCATTTTGTTTCGCTTTCGCTGTCGTTCCAGAGTTTGTTGATATCTCCGCATTTCATGACTTCAAAGCCGCTTTCGTAGAAATCATGGTATCTCTTCATAAGTTCATCTACTGCCGGACCTACCAGAGCCGCAAACATATCCTCCTTGTTGGAGAAATGTCTGTACAGGGCGCCGACTGTAAGACCTACCTCCGAGGCTATTCTTCGCATAGAAGCGTTTTCAAAGCCGTATTCAAGAAATTCGTCTGTCGCAGCTTTTATGATCTTTTCATGCATTTCTGTTTTATCTTTCGGCATAAACTGATCTCCTTTCAGTAAACACTGTTCACTCACAGATATTATAATATCATGTTTGTAATCTCGTGTCAAGATGAGTGAACGCTGTTTACAAAAAATTTAAATAAGAAAATATTGAAATTGCAATTTCGTTGTGATATAATATTAAACGTGAGTTTGCTAAAACTAACCTAACCCTGATAACGGCATAAGGCTTATAACAGCTATAATGCCTGGATGTCGTAACTTAAGGGAAACTATATTTCGGGAGAGATCAATATGGATAATAACAAACTTGGAGCAAAGGATTTTATTACAATAGGTATTTTTACAGCGCTTCTGTTCGTTGTGGAATTCGCGTGCGGAATTCTTGGTTTTATACACCCGTACATAGTAGCGTCCTACGTTATAATGATACCGATAGTTGGTTCTGTACCAATGATGCTCTTTTATACGAAGATCGAAAAATTCGGTATGTTAAGCATTATGTCAGTACTGCTCGCTATCATCATGTTCGTAACAGGCATGGGATATCTCGGCGCACCGCTTATAATTGCAGCAGGTGTAATTGCAGATCTGATAGCAAAATCAGGCGGATACAAGAGCTTTAAGAAGACTGTATTAAGTCACGGCGTTTTCTGCCTCTGGATTTGCGCTAACTATTTCCCGGTTATCGTAACTGCAGATTCCTACAGAAAGAATCTTGTTGACGGCGGCTATTCAACTGAGTACTGCGATAACCTTTTCCGTGCAATCAACTCAAAAACAATTGCAGTATTACTTATTCTCTGTTTCATATTCGGCATAATCGGAGCGTTCATCGGCAAGGCTGTCGTAAAGAAGCATTTTGAGAAAGCGGGAATCGTGTGATGGCATTAAAACTCGATCCGAGGACCAAGCTTTTCATGATTTTTATTGTATCGGCAGTAGTGATGATGAGTGCGACGACCCCGCTTCTGTGGGCAGTCAGAATCACCATGACTATGATACCGATACTTCTGCTTATTGCAGAAAAACACTATGCAGCAGCATTACGGTTTATTGTCCTTTATTCCGCTGCGCTTCTCATATCTTTTAAGTTTCTTTCAGAAAATTCTAAGGGATTTCTGTCAGCATTTCTTGTAGGCTACTGCAGTATTATTGTACAGTTTATGCCGGCGGTTATAACAGCCTGGTATGTTGTAAGAACTACTAAAATAGGAGAGTTTGTATCTGCAATGCAGAAAATGCATGTTCCTGACGGTATTACAATTTCTCTTGCAGTTGTCATGCGTTTTTTCCCGACTATCAAGGAAGAATATTCTTCTATCAGGGATGCTATGAAAATGCGCGGGATCATGTTTGGGGGAGGCAATGTCACAGATGTGGTGGAATATCGTATGATACCGCTGCTGTTTTCATGTGTGAATATCGGGGATGAATTATCCGCAGCCGCTGTTACAAGAGGCCTCGGAGGAAAGGTGAAAAGAACCAGTGTACAGGAGCTTAAAATGGGAGGAGCAGATTATATGCTGATCCTGATGTTTACAGCAGCACTTGTATTTTTTGTGGTTTTTAAATATATGAAATGACAGATACTATAGTTGAAATAAAAAATGTTACTCACAAATATAAAGGCGCTGCGGGTAATACTCTTGACGGTGTTTCTCTTTCGATAAAAAGGGGAGAAACACTTCTTTTGTGCGGTGCGTCCGGTTCGGGAAAAACTTCCGTTATTCGTCTTATCAACGGACTGATTCCTCATTATTATCAGGGTACGATGACGGGTGAAGTTACTGTAAACGGACTTGATATATCAAAAACTCAGCTCTATGAACTGGCCGGTGTTGTAGGTACTGTATTTCAGAATCCGAGAAGTCAGTTCTTTTCAGTAGATACTGACGGAGAGATAGTTTTCGGTCCCGAGAATATCGGCCTTTCACCTGAGGAGATACGTTCGCGTAAGGAAGAAATCGTTGGTCAGATGAATCTTGATAAACTTCTGGACAGAAGCCTTTTTGAATTATCAGGCGGAGAAAAGCAGAGAATAGCCTGTGCATCAGTGGCGGCACTTCTGCCTGAGATAATACTGCTGGATGAACCTTCATCCAACCTTGATATGGATTCAATGAAAATGCTTCATGATATTGTCAGGGAGTGGAAAAGACAGGGCAAGACTGTAATTGTTTCTGAACACAGACTGTGGTATCTCAAAGATCTGGCAGACCGTGTGATCTGTATGGAGAACGGGGCAATAGTCAGAGAATGGACTGGCAGAGAATTCGCAGATCTTTCAGGAACAGAAACGAAGAATTTTAAACTGCGCCCTGTAAATATAAATGAGCACTATCTTGCATTGCTTTCTGAAAAAGAGAAAGAAGGCAGTATTGATCAGCATTTCTCTGACGGAATCAGATTAAAGGATTTTTATTTTTCCTATCACAGAAAACCATACATCCTTCGTAAAAGAGAATTCACAGCTGCTGACGTAGATTCACTGAGCCTTTGTATTCCTGAGCTCGATATTCCTAAAGGTAAAGTTACTGCCGTCATCGGAAGCAACGGTACGGGAAAATCAACTTTTCTCAGATGCTTATGCGGACTTGAAAATGACTGTACCGGCGTTATAGCTTCTGACGGAAAGGAATACAGGAAAAAGCATAGGATAGGTTTTTCGTACATGGTCATGCAGGATGTGAATCATCAGCTTTTTACCGACAGCGTTGAAAAAGAAGTACTGCTTTCCATGAAGGACAAGGACGTAAACAGATGTCATGAAATTCTGAATACTCTCGGACTGCTGGAGTTCAAAGACAAGCATCCTATGGCTCTTTCCGGGGGTCAGAAACAGCGCGTCGCTATAGCTTCCGCAATAGCAGCCGGTGCTGAACTTCTGCTGTTTGATGAGCCGACTTCAGGACTTGATTATGCTCACATGGAAAAGGTAGGGGAGCTGCTTCATGGCCTCGCAGAATCAGGTGGTACAGTTCTTGTTTCGACCCATGATCCTGAGTTCGTTGAAGAGTGCTGTGACTGTACTCTTCGTATTAAAAACGGCAGAGTTGTCTCTTTTGAGGAAAGCCGATAGAAATAATAGGAAAATAGTACTTGACAAGCCACGCTTTATATGCTATACTAATTACAGTTAGCGAAAGCTAACTAATTTAATGTACGCCGGTTAGCTAAAACTAACTTACAGATCTGATAGAAAAGGAGTAATTAATGAGCGTGGTGATCGTAGGCGGTAACGACCGCATGGCAACAAGATATAAGGATATTTGTAATAATTACAATTTCAAATCAAAGGTATTTACACAGATGCCTGCAGATTTTGAAAATAAGATCGGGGAACCGGATCTTGTGATCGTATTTACAGGTACATGTTCTCATAAGATGCTCGGCGGTGTCAAGAAGCATTCCGAGAAATCCGGTGTTCCGGTTAAGCATCTTCACTCATCAAGCGCCAGTGCCTTAAAGAATCTTCTGGCACAGTACGAAAAGCAGGTGAGTTAATGTCTGAGCCTGAACGCAGAGATTATCTCTGTTCTCAGATAAAGAAGGGTACTGAGCTTTTTGCAGCAGTACAGCAATACAAGGAGGAAAATCAATGAAAACAGCAGTTATTTACTGGAGCGGTACAGGCAATACAGAAGCAATGGCCAAGGCAATTGCAGAAGGTGCCGGTGCAGATATTTTTACAGTTTCAGAATTCGGGGGCAGTGTAAGTGATTACGATGTTATTGCTTTTGGCTGTCCGGCAATGGGTGCTGAAGTACTTGAAGAGGAAGAATTTGAACCATTCTTCACATCAGTTGAAGGCAGTCTCAGCGGAAAGAAAGTAATTCTTTTCGGTTCATACGGCTGGGGCGACGGCGAATGGATGCGTAACTGGGAAGAACGCACAAAGGCTACAGGTGCTGAGATCGTTGACGGTGCCGGAGTTATGGTAAATGAAACTCCTTCAGACGATGATCTTGCAAAACTTAAAGAACTTGGCGCACGTTTTGCATAATTAAACTATCTGATTTTTCTTAAAATGACATCTTCGACATACTGTAATTCATAGAATAACCACATGGCGAGACAGCTGGCAGAGGAGCGCAAGATCTCCA
>CADAPI010000043.1 GCA_902789705.1 uncultured Ruminococcus sp. | reverse complement strand
GGTTCGACAGGCGCCGGTAAAACGACCATCACAAATCTTATCAACAGATTTTATGATATTCAGGACGGTAAGATCCGTTACGACGATATCAATATTGAAAAGATAAAGAAAAACGACTTAAGGCGTTCTCTCGGCGTTGTTCTTCAGGAAGTAAATCTTTTCACCGGTACAGTAATGGATAATATCCGTTACGGAAAACTGGATGCTACAGATGAAGAATGTATTGCTGCCGCCCGTCTCGCCAATGCTGATGATTTTATCAGAATGCTGCCAAATGGCTACAATACCGTTATCAAGGGCGACGGTTCCGATCTTTCACAGGGTCAGAGACAGCTTATCTCCATTGCACGTGCTGCAATCGCTGATCCGCCGCTTATGATCCTTGACGAGGCTACAAGTTCTATCGATACAAGAACAGAACTTATTGTTCAGAAGGGTATGGACGCTCTTATGAAAGGACGTACAGTATTCGTTATCGCTCACCGTCTTTCAACTATCCGGAATTCTGACATGATCCTTGTAATGGAACAGGGACGAATTATCGAGCGCGGTAATCACGAACAGCTTATTGCTGCCCGCGGTACATACTACAGTCTTTACACCGGAGCTTTTGAACTCAAATAATCATAATTCTAACCCGTACAGATACTTAATTCACTTATCTGTACGGGTTAGTTGTTTTCTGCTTGTCTTTCATTTGTATTAAATAAAAAATCCGCTCCGGAAACGGAACGGATTTTTTTTTTATTCGGTTTTATCAGGAACTTTCTGATACTGTGCAATTATACTGCGGATAGTCCTGAATATATGCGGCTTAAGATCATCTATCAGAACCGGTTCCTTATAAAGGATCGGAGAATATGAAACGGAACTTACAAATTCACAGATCATATAGAACATTATTTCCGGCGATTCAATATTGTCGCCCTCTTCCGCCATGATCTTTTCGTAGGTAGCGGCTATTCCCTGTTCAGTTCCCTTTTCTCCTGAATCGATAAGATTCTTGAAAATTCCCCAGCTGAGATTCTTGGAGATAAAAAGCAGCAGTGCCTGGTTCTCCTCCAGCTGATCGATTATATTATTTACAACGAAAATGACCTTGTCAGTGAAAGTTTTCTGAGGATCATTTTCAAGAGCTTCCACAGCCTTTTCAAAAAGCTTTTCAGTCTTGTGGCCGATAAGCTTGTTTTTTATATCTATTTTATCCTTAAAATACAGATAGAAAGTTCCTTTAGCTACACCGGCACGGTCAGCAATGTCTGAAATTGAAGTATTGCCTACGCCTTTTGTCGTAAACAGCTCAAACGCTGTCTGCAGAAGCGAATTTCTCTTTTGCAGTTTCTTCTCATCAACTCTGCTCATTACAGTAACACCTCCGGTATGATAATCAGAATGCGGTCTGCATGTACATTCTGTACTGTTCGTGTCAGATGACAAATGACAGTAAACTATTAGGTAAACGCTGATTTATTCATAAATCAGCGTGGGGGTTCGGGGCGAAGCCCCGCAAATCCCACCTCCGGAAATCCGGCGAAGCCGGATTTCCGATTTAATCAGTGTTTCCTTAAATAAGTATAATATATAATTACATGGCTGTCAATATGGCTATAGTGCACAAATACCAGTCTTATAATATACTAGTTATGTTGAACTTTTACAATATTCTGACCAACGGTCATTTTTATTACTTATAGATATTGACTGTTGGTCAGTTTTGAAATATAATATAATTCAAAGAGATACATATAAATTACTCTATTCCAAAACAAAAAAACGGAGGTAATTGAAATGCTGCAGAGCTTTGGTAATTTTATAGCAAAGCACCGTAGACTGATAATTCTGTTTTACGTACTTCTTCTGATACCGTCAGTATTCGGGTATGTAAAAACCAGGATCAACTACGATGTACTCAGTTATCTTCCTGACACACTTGAAACAGTTAAAGGTCAGGATATTATGGTTGACGAATTCAAATCGGGCGCTTTTTCCATGATCATAGTAGAGAACATGGACAATAAAGACGTTGTAACGCTTAAAAAGAAAATCGAGAACGTTGAACACGTAAGCAGTGTTATCTGGTACGATGATATTTTCGATATATCCGTTCCTGAAAACATGCTTCCTTCAAAAATCCGCGATGCTCTTTTTAATGAGAATTCTACAATGATGGTTGCTCTTTTCGATAACACAACTTCCTCAGACGAAACAATGGATGCCGTTACCGAAATGAGAAAAATAACCGGAAAACAGTGCTTTATAAGCGGTATGTCCGGTGTAGTTACAGACATCAAGTCTTTATATCTTAAGGAGATGCCTTCATATATTGCAGTAGCAGCTATACTTTCACTCATAGTTCTCTGCCTGGCAATGGATTCATTCCTTGTTCCGGTGCTCTTCCTTTCAAGTATAGGTGCTGCGATAATATACAATCTCGGAAGCAACATTATTATCGGCGAGATCTCATATGTAACTCTTGCGCTGTCAGCAGTTCTTCAGCTCGGTGTTACAATGGACTATTCAATTTTTCTTCTTAACAGTTATATGGAAAGAAGAAAGAAATATCCGAGTGAACAGGCTATGGCAAAGGCTATTGAAGATACGTTCCGTTCTGTTACAGGCAGTTCGGTAACAACAGTTGCAGGATTTGCAGCCCTTATGCTTATGACTTTCGCTCTTGGAAAAAACATTGGTATTGTTATGATGAAGGGTGTAGTTATCGGGGTTATCTGCTGCGTTACTCTCCTTCCTTCAATGATACTCTGCTTTGAAAAAGGCATCGATAAAACAACTCACAAACCATTCATTCCTTCACTTGATAAAGTTTCAGACTTCATTACAAAGCATACAACAGTCTGGCTTATGATATTTGCTCTGTTATGTGTACCTTGTTTTTACGGAAACCAGAACAACGAACTTTACTACAATATCGACAGTTCACTTCCTGAAACACTTGACAGTGCGATAGCAAATAAAAAGCTTGAAGAAGATTTTGACATGAATACGGTTTACATGATGCTCCTTAAAAACGGTCTTTCTGCAGCTGATAAACAGCAGATGATGGATGAAATAAAGGACGTTGAAGGTGTAAACTGGGTTATCGGTCTTGATTCAGTAGTAGGACCGGCAGTACCTGATTCAGCAATTCCTGAAGAAATACGCGGAAAACTCAAAAGCGAAAACTACGAACTCGAACTTATAAGTTCGAACTACAAAACGGCTACAACTGAAGCAAATGATCAGATAGGTAAAGTAAACGAGATACTTAAATCATACAGCAAGGATTCACTCATAGTTGGTGAAGCACCGCTCACAAGAGATCTTGCGGACGTTACTGACGTGGACATCACAATAGTTAATATCGTATCAATTGCAGCGATCTTCATTATAGTAATGATAGTTTTCAAGTCGGTATCTATTCCTGTTATCCTGGTAAGCGTTATCGAATTTGCTATATGCATCAATATGTCATTCCCGTATTACATGCATACTTCCCTTCCGTTCGTTGCAAGCATAGTTATCGGAACGATCCAGCTTGGTGCAACAGTCGATTATGCGATACTTATGACCGGTAAATATCAGGAATACAGGCTGAAAGGTTTTGACAAATATGAGGCGGTACGAAAAGCTCACCGTTCATCTATAAAGCCTGTAATTATCAGCGGTACAAGCCTTTTTGCCGCAACATTCGGCGTAGGTCTCTGTTCCGATATCGATATGATAAGTTCAATCACAGTTCTTCTTTCAAGAGGTGCAGTTGTAAGTACTTTAGTTGTACTTACCGTTCTTCCTTCAATGCTTATTGTACTTGACAGGATCATATGCGCAACTACGGCCGGTATGAAAGATCTTTATAAAAACAAAGCTTCGGAGAGCAGACATGCTGCTCACGTTTAAGGAGGAATATATTATGAAATCGAAATATACAAAAATAATCGCAGGAGTAACAGCACTTGTTTTATCATCAGGTTTTACAGTTCTTTATGCTGAAAGCAGAAATGAAACCGGAGAAACGGAAGAAAGTTCAACGGCAGAGGCTAAATCAGAAGAAATACAGGAAACTGAAAAAACCGCAGCCTCCTCACAGAGCGACGATACAATTACAAAGAGCGAAACAGTCTATGTAAATGCATCTGCTGACGGCAATACAGAAGATGTTACTGTAAGCGACTGGATCTCAAATCCTGAATCACTTCAGATCCTTGACGATGTTTCTGATCTTAAGGACATCGTTAATGTCAAGGGCAGCGAAGCTTATTCAGAAACGGGCAGCAGCCTGACATGGCAGGCCGGCGGCTCAGACATTTACTATCAGGGAAAAACAGACCGTGACCTTCCTGTACAGCTTTCCGTTACATACACACTTGACGGAAACAAGGTCACCCCTTCCGAACTTGCAGGAAAGAGCGGACATGTAACGATCCGTTTTGACTATACTAATACTGAAAAAAGAACTGTAGATATTGACGGAAAGAAATATACAGTTTCTGTACCGTTTGCAGCTGTTACCGGTCTTGTGCTCGACAGCAGCAGATTTACCAATGTGGAAGCAGAAAACGGAAAAGTAGTTTCAGACGGAAACAGATGCATTGTTGCCGGCGGTGCTTTCCCTGGACTTAAGGAAAGTCTGGAAACAGGAAAACAGATAAATGATACTGCGATAGATACAAGCATGATCAATATACCGGAATATTTTGAAGTCTCAGCTGATGTAAACGACTTTGCACTTGAAACATCAGTTACTGTAGTAACAAATGAGATCTTTAATGAGATTGGCATTGACCCGACATCAACTGTAAATGAATTAAAGTCAAAAATCGACGAACTTACTGAAGCTTCCCTGAAACTTAAAAACGGTACTTCAGAACTTTATGACGGTATCGATACACTTCTTGAAAAATCAAAGGATCTGAAAACCGGCGTCGGAAAACTTTCAGACGGTGCAGCGAAACTTAACGATGCAGCCGGTCAGATAAATGACGGTGCTTCAAAGCTTTCCGAAGGTGCCGGTAAACTTAATGACGGCGGTGAAAAGCTTGACGGCGGTATCGGCGAACTTACAGACGGTGTAGATTCACTTAAGGAAGGTACCGGTGCACTTAAGAACGGCGCAGGTTCACTTAAGGAAGGCACTTCGGCTCTTTCTGAAGGTGCAGCCTCACTTAAGAACGGTACTGCTGCCCTTTCCGAAGGTGCTTCATCACTTAAGGAAGGTACTTCTTCCCTTTCAGCCGGAGCTGCCGAACTTTCAGGCGGAGCCAGAACTCTCAGTGAAGGAACAGTTTCACTCGACAGCGGTGTCGAAGATCTCGGTAACGGCCTTAACAACTTAAGTGCCGGATTTATCAAACTTACTTCAAATACAGAAGCACTTCTTAACGGATCGGCTGAATATCTCAACGGAATCAAGGCTTTACATGACGGACTTGCTGAAGTTTCAGCAGATACTTCACAGCTTAAGGTGCTTGTGGATTCCTCATCTGCTATAAAGCAGGGCATTACAGATCTTAACAGTGCAGCTGAACAGTTAAAGGCAGCTTCAGGTTCAGAGGCCATGAAGAACCGTTTTGCTGAAAACGGTCTTGATACAGATTCTCTAGCAGCGGGAAATGCAGCATGCATCGAAACTCTTGAATCTCAGATAGCAGTACTTTCCTCACAGGCCGAAGCACTTGCCGCTGTGGAAGGATGCGAAGAACAGGCGGCGGCACTTAATGAACAGATAGCTTCACTGAAAAATATTGTGACTGTTCTTAAAGGTGACAGCGCATTTATCGAAGGTTCACTTAACTATTCAGACGGTATCAGTGAAGCAGCCGCTAAAATTGCAGAAGGTACTGCTTCTCTTAAGGCAAGCTACGAACAGTTTGATGCTGCTATAAACGCTCTTGCCGAAAAGCTCTCAGGAACTACTGAAAACATATGCAAGATAAAGAATGCCGTTGATCAGCTTGCTGAAAGCTATGAAAAGGTGAACGGCGGTATAGTTTCATATACAAACGGTGTAAACGAACTGAACGAAGGCTGCAGCAGGATCACTTCAGGTGTTCAGAAACTTAAGGCAGGTACAAATTCACTTAAGGACGGCGCTGCAAACCTTTCAGCTGGTGCCGATGCATTAAGCACCGGAGCAAAGAGCGTTGACGAAGGAACAGGTACACTTGCTGACGGAATCGGCAAAGCTGACGCTGGCGCTGCTTCACTTGCTGACGGTGCTGTAAAGGTTGATGACGGTGCTTCTGCTCTTCTTAACGGTATCACAGAGGCAGATAAAGGAACAGAAAAGCTTGCCGAAGGAGCAAAGGAACTTAAGAAGGGTTCCGGTTCTCTTGTCGGAGGAATCAAGGAACTGTTTGATTCCCTTAATATATTCAAAAAAGGTACATCTGATTTTGCCTCCGGTTCTTCAGAACTTTCAGGCGGTATCGGCAGTCTTAAAAACGGAACAGATGCTCTTATCGACGGAATCGGTAAGATACACGACGGTGCTTCCGAATTAAAGGACGGTATGACAAAATTCGATGAAGAAGGTATTGGAAAGATCTCGGATACTGTCAATAACGAGGTAGCTGATTTTACAGACAGACTTAAGGCGCTTTCAAAGGCATCGGAAGAATATACTTCATTCTCAGGAAAATCTGATTCAATGAAGGGCAGCGTAAAATTCGTTATCGAAACAGACCAAATAGGTGCAGATGAATGATAAACCTGACTTTCCTTTTACAAAAACAGCAATAAAACGATCATACTTTACAACTTCAGTTTACAAATACAGAACATAAAAAGAAAGAGTCGTTCCTCATAGATTTTTGAGGAACGACTTTTTTGGTAAACAATGATCAAGCCGGAATACGGCTTCGCCGTATTCCGAGTAGAGAGATTACGTAACTGAAATCCCGTATTCCACTCAGATTTATGACGCAGAATGTCTCTTTTTTGCGTATTCTTCTATTTTTTCTAGTGCGACCAGGGTCAGTATCTGCTGTTCAAGACAGCTGGCATCAGATACTGCCCTAAGCGTACCGGATGTGGCCATTTTACGGCAGGCACAGGAATTATCGCAGTATTTCCGTATTTCGCAGTCATCACAATCTGAAGGATAGCTTGAATATTCCGGATACTTTTCTTTTATAGGTGCTGTGTTTATACCGTTAAATACATCGCCGCACTGAAATTCAGATCTGTTCTGGAACTGAAGACACGGATATATCTTTCCGTCCCAGTTGATATACATTTTCTTCCTGCACAAATCGCACTGGTGAGGTTTCTGATCTGAAATTGCTGTTATTTTATTTACCATTTCAAGTATTGAAATACCCGGTACTGAGGAAGCCTCACGCCATGCCTTAAGGAGCATGTCACCGAACGCATCCGGATCAGAAGGACATGTACTCTCCTCCATTGTGGCTGATGCAATCGTGATACCGAGATCACGGAAATAACGGATATTATCCGGCAGCTTCGGAAGTGTCTTTTCTGTATAAACGAGCTGAAGAAGGATCTCACGCTGATATTTCTGCAGTATTCTGATCTTTTCATTGAGCACCTTCGGATTGATACCGCGGGCTGAAAGATCGGCCCCGTCGTGGGAAACATTGAATTTTACGCCGTGTTCAGAGCACCATTTAATATAATCCTCATCCAGCAGCGTTCCGTTAGTAGTGATTATATAGCTGTTAGCATTAGTCTCAAGGGTTATCTTTTTTATTATTTCCTTTCCGAGCAAAGGTTCACCGCCAAAATAGTAAATCGTACCTGTATTCGGAAGAGAATTAACGAATTTTATTACTGCATCGACGGTTTTATCGTCCAGCATTCCCATTTCCGTATTCAGTTTTTTCTCATAGCAGTATTCGCAGTGCAGATTGCACCGGTTCGTAATGCTGATATAGTAATCCATTGTTTTTCTCCTGTTATCATAATAGTGTTTTCTTAGGAAAACGCTGATTTATTCATAAATCAGCGTGGGGGTCCGGGGCGAAGCCCCGCAAATCCCATCTCCGGAAATCCGGCGAAGCCGGATTTCCGATTTAATCAGTGTTTCCTTAGATTATATCATTACAGAATGTAATTTTCAATATATTTTTTGCGGGTTTTACCACCGCATTCAGCACACAAATTGACAATTTCGACCGAATATGTTATAATATAATCATCTATAACACGAGCAGACGCGGTTTGCGAAACTTTAATACTTATAAAAATGCGGAGAGATGACGATATGTACGAAGGATTTCTGCCTGTAACAAAAAAGGAAATGGAAGAACTGGGCATTGAACAGTTCGACTTTATTTATATAACCGGAGATGCCTATGTCGATCATCCGAGTTTCGGTGCGGCTATTGTTACCCGACTTATTGAGGCTATGGGGTTTACGGTCGGAATAATTTCACAGCCGGACTGGAGAAGTGACAGAGATTTCAGACGTTTCGGAAGGCCTAAATACGCATTTCTTGTTTCTTCGGGAAACATCGATTCAATGGTCGCTCACTACACCGCAGCAAAGAGAAAACGTTCGGAAGATGCCTATTCACCGGGCGGTGCTGCAGGAAAGCGTCCGGACCGTGCAGTTATTGTTTACTGCCAGAAACTCAGGGAATACTTCGGTGATGTACCGATCGCCATCGGCGGACTGGAAGCATCCTTAAGGCGGTTTGCTCATTACGACTACTGGGACGATGCTGTACGCGCATCTGTTCTCGTGGACAGCGGTGCAGATATTCTCATGTACGGCATGGGTGAACACCAGATAAAAGAGATATGCACTCGACTGGCAGATGGCGAAGATATCCGCACTATTCATGATGTACGCGGGACGTGCTATCTCACTGAGCCGGTAAATACACCTCTGGGTGCCGCTCAGTGTCCGTCATTCGAGCAGGTACGTGACAATAAACTTGAATATGCAAAAGCCGTTAAAATACAGTACGACTGGCAGGACGAGGTCTACGGAAAGACGATCATCCAGCGCCACGGAAAAATGATGCTTGTTCAGAATCCGCCTGCCTACAGCCTTACTACTGAAGAACTCGACTACATTTACAGTCTTCCGTATACAAGAGCGATACATCCGAGCTATGAATCCCAGGGCGGGGTTCCGGGTATCGAGGAAGTGCGTTTTTCAATTACACACAACCGCGGCTGTTTCGGCTACTGCAACTTCTGCTCCATTGCACTTCATCAGGGACGACGCATCACGGTACGAAGCGAGGAATCCGTTTTAAAGGAAGCTGAACGTATCACACAGATGCCTGACTTCAAGGGGTACATTCACGATGTAGGCGGACCGACAGCGAACTTCCGTCACACATCCTGCGAGAAGCAGCTTAGCAAGGGGCTGTGTATGGGCAAGAAATGTCTCGCTCCGACACCATGTCCCGCTCTGAAAGCAGATCACACCGAATATCTTGCAATGCTCAGAAAGATCCGTAAGATCAAAGGCATAAAGAAAGTATTCATACGTTCCGGTATCCGCTACGACTATCTTATGGAAGACAAGAACGATGAATTCATCCGCGAGCTTATTCTCCACCACGTCAGCGGTCAGCTGAAGGTAGCTCCGGAACACTGTTCTGCAATTGTGCTCGATAAAATGGGAAAGCCACATATTGAAGCATACAAGGCCTTCCAGAAACGTTTCTACGAGATCACAAAAGGCATGGACAAGGAACAGTATCTTGTTCCGTACCTGATGTCATCACATCCGGGAAGCACACTAAACGAAGCTATAGAACTTGCACTTTTCCTTAAGGAAAACAAAATACGTCCGGAACAGGTACAGGACTTCTACCCTACTCCGGGTACGATATCTACTGCAATGTTCTATGCGGAAGTTGATCCTTACACAATGGAAAAGGTCTATGTTCCGAAAACTCCTAAGGAAAAGGCTATGCAGCGTGCTCTGCTCCAGTATTTCCGTCCGCAGAACAGAGACATCGTACTTGAAGCTCTGAAAAAAGCGGGCAGACGTGACCTCATAGGTTCATCACCGAAATGCCTTGTTGAGGATTATCCTCAGAAAAGCACACCTCAGAAGGGTGGAAATACTTCAAAGAAAAACGCCGGAGGAAGAAAGCCTGACAAACCGGATAACAGAAAACACTCCGGAAAGCCAGCTGGCAGCAAACATACACCGCCTTCGCAGAACCGAAACGGAAACAAAAATTCCGGCAGACGCGGTCATTGATCAAAAACAATTATTATTTTTCATGTAAGCACCTTGAACGGGGCTTTACATTTAACAGTGCACATTAATACGACAGCCATCTGATTTTTCACGATCAGACGGCTGTTTCTTTGTCTGTCAGAGTTTCTTGTTAAAAAGCACATATTCTCTTTTTCCAAGAACCTTGCTGTCAATATATTTTTCAGTGACCTTCCCTTTTCTTATAAGCGCACCGACCGATGCCGCTTTTTTTCGACAGAGTTCCTTAAAAATGACCTGGGAAATGGCAGAACCAAGTCCAAGATGCCTGCCGTCAACGCCCATGTACAGAAGTACGTAGTTATTGCATCTGATCCTGTTTTTAAGAAGGAACAGAATATCAGAAAGACCGATGTTACCGTAAAGCCTGTTGCCGTAATCCGGAACGCAGATAAGAAATCCGACCAGCTTATCATTCTTATACGCCAGCTTGACCATAGAAAAATCAAGAACCGTCTTAAGATCCTTATAGAGCTCTCTGAATTCATCTTCGGTAATATACGAAAACACCGGAAAATCGCTGTAGAGCTCTATGAGCAGATGATAAACCTCACCGATGATCACATCCCACTTCTTCTTTTCGGCAGATACTATGCGATACCCCTTCTTCCGAAAGAATTCGTAACGCTTTTTGTACTTTTCTTCGTCAGCTTCAGAATTATCGACCTTTTTATAGATATTGGAAATATACGTACCTGAAACCTCGTACCCGTTTTCCTTCCATAGCTCAGGATAATATGAAACACCGTAAGGCTCGGAAAAATATCTGTTGTCGCCAAAGCTGTCGCTCTTCATTCTGTAGCCTATCCAGAAACTTGCATCCACCGGACCGGTAACGGAACTTATGCCATTTGAACGGATAAAAGCTTCCGCTTCATCCATCAGTGCTTTAACAGCCTCGCTGTCATTTTCGCTGTCAAAGAAACCGATATAGGCCTCCTTACTGTCCTTGTATATCGTAACAGCGCAGCGCGAAACAGGTTGTTCATTACGGTAACAGACAAATGCCGTAAATGAAAAGTACCTGCTTAAGATGTGCGTACCCTTTAAAAGCTGTTCCTCATCCGAGCGCTTCTGCATAAGGTCTTTTTTTTCATAGATCTTCACCGGAAGAGCAAGAAAATCCTCGTATTCGCTTTTAGTAACCTTCTTTACTTTGTACATTTCTTCTCCTTTCCGCAGATACTTATGGTGCCGCTGTTTCCGTCAAGCTCGATAATGTCACCGTCTTTTATTATCTCAGAAGCGTCCTTTACTCCCACCACTGCAGGGATCTTAAGCTCTCTTGAAATGATAGCTGTATGTGAAAGAAGCGAACCCTTTTCACTGATTATTCCCGCTGAATGTGAAAGCAGGAACACCCAGCCCGGATCGGTCATTTTTGCAACTATGATCTTTCCGCGGGTATCCGGCGGAGCACAGGCGTCTTTTACGATAACAGCTTCTGCTTTTGAAATACCGGCAGATGAAGGAGTACCGTAAAGTACATCTGTATCTGATGCAGCCGAAGAAGATTTGACTCTGCTGAATATCTTCCTGTCAGATTCTCCGTGAGCAAAAACCAGTCTTGAAAAAGCCGGAAGATCATAAAATCCTGAATAGTCCTGCTTTCTCTGCTTTATTATCTCCTTAAAATCCGTCTCGCTTCCGTTAAAGATCTCATCTCTGGTAAGATAAAACACATCACGCACTTCTTCAATGCTTCCGTTTTCGTAAAAAATCTCTCCGGCACGAAGAAACATGGATCTTACCATACCGTATATCCTTGTACGGTTAAGGCGGGATACTTCACGGTTCATGATCCCGGCAGCCGCTTTCGAGGCAATATATTTTATTCTCTTTCTGCGGCTTGTAATACCCGAAAGAATATCTGACGTGTCTTTTTTAGTTTCATCAAGAAGTGATGCTTTGGTCTTCTTAAAACTTTCTGCGTCAGAAGAAAGTTCTGCAGCTTTCTTTATCAGAAGCAGAGGACTTTCCCTGAAAGTAACAGTTTCCAGCTTTAATTCCTCAGGAGAACGGTCTCCATAAAGGTTTATATATTCATAAAACTTTTTCTTAAACGATTCGTGATTTTCAAGTCCTGCTTTCAGTTCTTCATCTGTTTTACAAAGGCTTAGTTCCTCAAGAATTTTCCGGTCAGAGTCTGCCAGTCTTATCATAGCCTTTACCGGCTTCATGCTCTCGATATTTGAAATACCGCTTATAAAATCATTGACCTTCTTCTCAGGATCACTTATTCCGGTTTTCTTTATTTCAGACTTAAGAATACCGGTAAAGACAAATGCGTAAAGGTCATTAAGAAGGGTAATATCCCAGCCGGCAAGAACTTTTTCAGATATATCTTCATAGAGATTTTTTATTTCTTCAATACTTATATCAGAGGCAAAATGCTCCCTGAAGTATTTTTCAGTTTCCGGAAAAGATAAGTTTAGTTTCTCCATATTCTTTCTTACTGAAAAAGCCTCGGATATCACATTGAAGTAAGTCGCGATTCGTTTAAAATGAGACAGTTTTACATTTTCCCTGTCAACCGACTTTTCGGAAACACCCATCATATCCTGCCAGACCGGAATTATCTTTTTCGAAAGCGGAAGAAAGGACAGCACAGTATACCAGTTGCTTATCTTGTAATAGACTCTGCCGTTAGCCGCTCCGGTCATATTGTAGTATGTTTCATTGTAGCGTTCGACCAGAGATCTGTCATGAAGTACGCGCCACGCGAGGCCTTTGAAAACGCCGCTGTAGGCCTCTTTTACAAAGGAAACAGTAAGCGGCAGTGAAATTCCCGGATAGCTTTCAACTATATTGCTGTTGTCAAGAATAAGCGGAGAACTGTCATCTATGGTGGTTATAGGTCTTACCTGAAGTACGAAAACCTCCCCGTCCTTTACAGCGTACTCGATATCGATAAATCTTCCGAAGATCTTTTCGGCCTTTTCGCAGACAGAAACCAGTTCTTCGATAAGTTCCGCCTTGAGTTCCGGCGCATTTTTGCCGTTTGATACGGTAAAATATTTTCTGTCGTTCCGGTTATAGTAACAAGACGTAACGTCAGTCTTTTCCTCTACTACGTTATCTCCGGTTCCCCCTCCTGTGACAATGACCGTTTCATTTATTATCCCCTGCGGATTTGCGGAGAAAATAACTCCGGAACAGTCTGCCTCAACCATTTTCTGAACTATAACAGTCATTTTTATATCTTCTGCATTAATGCTGTTTTCCCTGCAGTAAGAAATAACGCTTTCCTTCTTTGCAGAAAGAAAGCATTCATTTATCTTCTTACAGACCTCATCACTGCTTACGAAAAGGAAGGTATCGAACTGTCCTGCGAAGGAAAAACCGTCGGAATCTTCGCAGAAAGCAGCAGAACGAACCGAATATTTTCCGTCATGTGTAAGCGGGAGTTCAGTTTCAGTATCAGGTATATCATTAACGCAGAAAAAGTCAGGGACACTGAATCCGTTTTTCTTAAGGACAAAAAGCCTTTCAGCCTTCTTTCCGATTTTGTGTTCCCTGTAGTTTTCAGAAGTAATAACTGTAATCATATTTTTCCCCAGATCATATAAACAGGAATGATAAGAAGCATTGTGGCTTCCTGAATGTAAGTGTAGATCTCGACCCTTGTAACAAGTTTGAAGCGTTCAGGATTCTTTATAAACATGAGAAATTCGACAGTCATGACGATTACATTCACAAGAAGAATGAAAAAGCCTATCTTGTTAAGATTGATAACAAGAATAAAGTTGGTGATTATATCAACAATGGTGAGAATGAGAACAAACCAGGTCGCTTTCTTATAGCCGAAGAGCTTTGAATAGGTCGTATACTCCGTTTCGTCCTTAGGAGCACGGATCTTACGTGATACTTCCCAGATAAGCGCAGGAAAATACAGTGTCATGAGCACTAAAAACGAAGTAAGGGTAAACGGCTGAAGGTGATACTTGATACAGCAGAATGAAATGATGTAAAGATTAAGTACCATCTGCACCGGATTGTGGGTAACAAGCGCCAGCGGAAGGCTTTTGCTTATCTTGTGTTTCTGGAAAAACCACAGCGACATGAGAACACCGTATGCCATAAGGAACAGGAAGAACCAGATGTTGTTCATGAAAACCACATTCAGAATGGTGATTATTCCGAGATCAACAGCCACGGCAATATTCAGATCCTTCTTAAGAACCTTCCCGCTCGGAAATGCCCTGTGCGGAAACAGACGCTTATCTGTCTCGTAATCTTTGAAATCATCGGCTATTCTTAAAAA
>CADAPI010000042.1 GCA_902789705.1 uncultured Ruminococcus sp. | reverse complement strand
AAGCTCACAGCAGACCAGGTACGTGAAGTGTGCGAATCTGTTGACGGATATGTTGTTCCTGTAAACTACAACTCACCTGCACAGACTGTAATTGCAGGCGAAAGCCCTGCTGTTGACAAGGCGTGTGAAAAGTTTGCCGAACTCAAGGCAAGAGTGGCTGTTCTCAAGACTGAATCAGCTTTCCATTCAGAGATCATGAAGCCGGCAAGCGAAGAATTCTATGAGAAAATAAAGGACATTAAGTTTAACGCTCCTTCAGTAAAGTTCTTCTCAAACCTTCTCGGTGCTGAACTCACTGATTTTTCCGACATGCCTTCACTTCTTGCAAAGCATGTTGTTTCACCTGTTCTTTTCACTGACGAACTCGCTGCAATGAAGGAAGCAGGTTTTGACAAGTACATCGAACTCGGACCTGGCAAGACACTTACAGGTCTTGTAAAGAAGACTCTTACAGATGTTACAGCATTCAACTGCGACACTGCCGAAGCAATTGAAAACGCTGAATTCTGATGATCTTACACATTACGGGGCATGTGCACCCGCGAAATAAATTTGAAAGGATCGTTTAAAATGCAGAAATACACATTAATAGGCCATCCTCTCGGACATTCAATGTCGCCTTTCATTCACGATGAGCTTTTTAAGATAAGCGGCATCGACGCGACTTATGACTGTACCGATATTCCTGCTGAAGAATTTGCAGGCAGGATGGACGACCTTAAGAAGCTCAACGGCTTCAACATCACCATACCTTACAAGAGGGATATCATTCCTTACGTCGATGAACTCGATGATTCGGCAAAGCGTTACAATTCCGTAAACTGTGTGTTCAATGACGGCGGAAAACTTATCGGCTACAACACTGACTGTGATGGATTCCTTCTTTCAGTAAAGGCGAAGAATCTGAATCTTTCAGGAAGGGTACTTCTTGCCGGATGCGGCGGAGTCGGAAGAATGATGGCCATCGAGGCTGCGCTTCACGGTGCCGAGCTCACTATCGGTATAATTCCGGAAGCTGCACAGGCAGCGGCTGCTCTTACTGACGAGATCCATTTCCTTGCTCCTGACAGCAGGATCCACGTAAAGCTTATCGATACGATAACCGGATCATTCGATCTTATCGTAAATGCTACTCCGGTGGGAATGTATCCTAATACAGATGCCTGCCCGGTGGCAACTGAACTTATCGGCAGATGCGGCGGCGTGTTTGACGCTGTCTACAATCCTGTAAAGACAAAGCTTCTCCAGATAGCTGAATCATTCGGCAAGACTGCAGTAAACGGTACTGCAATGCTCGTTTACCAGGCTGTAAAGGCTCACGAGATCTGGAACGGATCTTCCTACACAGGAGAACAGGTACAGGATATTATTGAAAAGACCAACAGTATAATTGCGGGGAACTTCAAATGACGATCTATCTCTGCGGATTTATGGGATGCGGAAAATCCACCATAGGTAAGCTTCTCGCACAGAAAACAGGCCTTAAGTTTACTGATCTTGACGACTACATCGAGAAAACAGAAAAGATGTCCATTCCTGAGATCTTCGCGGAAAAAGGCGAAAGCTATTTCAGGGAAAAGGAAGCAAAGGCCGTAAAGGATCTGTCTGCTGAAAATTCAGTGGTTGCCTGCGGAGGCGGTACTATTATTAATGACAACAGTGCACGCATCGCAAGGGAGAACGGAACAGTTTTCTTCCTCGACATTCCTTTTGAAGTATGCTATGACAGAATAAAGGGCGACTCACACCGTCCGCTGGTGGCAAACAACACAAAGGATCAGCTTCATGAGATCTTTGATAAGAGACATGATATTTATCTGAAAAACTCCACGCTGACGGTGAACGCAGACAGGACACCGGAGCTTATCTGCGATGAGATAATAAGCATCGTCGGAAGGAAATAAGGTGATACCACTGATAATTTACAACGCAAGGATCTGCACGATGGATAAGTGCGGTACAGTTATCGAAAACGGCTGGGTGAGCATTGAAAACGGAAAAATAACCGGTACGGGTGCCGGTGAGACGAAAGTTTCATCATCTGATATCGACGCAGGCGGAAGGCTTCTTGTTCCGGGATTCATTGATGCACACACTCATCTCGGAATAGTCGGAAACGCGCTCGGTTTCGAGGCTGACGACTGCAATGAGGAAACTGATCCGGTAACACCGAATCTTCTGGCGGCAGACGGTATCAATCCTTTTGACTTCTGTTTTGAGGAGGCCAGGGAGGCCGGCGTGACGACGGTTCTGAGCTCTCCGGGGAGTGCAAATGTCATCGGCGGTGTTATATGTGCGCTTAAGACGAACGGCAGGCGCATCGAGAAGATGATGATAAAAAACGCCGGTATGAAGTTTGCGCTCGGTGAAAATCCGAAAACGGCATACAACGACCGTGACGAGACTCCGGTTACAAGAATGGCCACAGCCGGACTTATAAGGGAGCATCTTGTCAAGGCGAAAAAATATCTCGATGATCTTAATGATTACGAGAAGGACTGCGAAAACAACGATCTTCCGGAGTTCGATGCCAAGCTTGATGCGACGGTGCCGCTTCTGAAAAAGGAGATAAAGGCGCATTTCCACTGCCACCGTGCTGATGATATTCTCACGGCAGTGCGCATTTCGAAGCAGTACGGACTGGACACGGTTCTCATACATGCGACCGAGGCACATAAGATCGCTGATCTTCTTGCTGAAGACGGTGCATGTGCGGTCATCGGTCCGGTCATCGGAGACCGTTCAAAGCCGGAACTTGCAGGTCAGGACATAAAAACTGCCGGTGTGCTTCATAAAAACGGAGTGAAGGTCGCCATCTGCACCGATCATCCGGTGGTGCCGGTACAGTATCTGGCTCTTAATGCAGCGCTTGCTGTAAAGGGCGGACTCGACCGTGACGAGGCACTTCGTGCGATCACTGTGAATGCAGCCGAGATATGCGGCATTTCAGACAGGGTGGGAAGCATTGAAAAGGGGAAGGACGCAGACATTCAGCTCTACAGTTCCGATCCGCTTGACGTAATGAGCTCGCCTGATTTCGTAATGATAAACGGAGAAACAGTTAAGGATAGGCTGATTTATTCATAAATCAGCCTGGGGCACGGGGCGAAGCCCCGTATCTCCTCACCCGTCAGTGTTTCATTAAAAAAATTTGCAGCTGGATCTTCTGCTGCAGCATTCCTGAAAGGAATTTTATGATATGAGTGATAATCAGTTAATTAACAGGACAGTTGATGAGATCAGACGGATCTGCGATCCGCTGAGCATTATTCTGGTAAGCAACAAAGTAAATACTGAAGGCGATCTTGTAGGATTCAAGCTGGTAGTCATCGTTCCTGACGGTGACGAAAGCGTGGGTGAACTCGAATGCCGCCTTTACATGCAGATCGACAGTGACATTCCTTACGATCTTGTTCTGTACAGCCAGTCGGAATGGGAACAGTTCAAGAACGACATCGGATCATTTGCATGGAAAATTCATAATACAGGAGCTTATATTTATGGGGAGAAGTTATAGAGAAAGCGACAGCAGAAGGTACTTTGACTGGCTGTTCCACGCCAATCTTGACTTTCTTGCCGCTAAAAATCTCATCAAGGACACACGATGCTATAATTCTGCGGCATTCCACTGCCAGCAGTGCATCGAAAAGGCGCTTAAGGGGTATCTGCTGTTCAAGAAGCACAAGCTGTATGACGGTCACAACCTGACCTGGCTGTGCAAGCAGGCTGCTATGTGTGACGAGCATTTCAACCAGTGGGTAGGACAGAGCTCATCGCTCAACCGTTTCTACATTGAAACAAGATATCCTGCCGACATTCCGCTGGACATCGACACCGAGACCATCGATAATCTGATGAACTCGATGACTGATATGCTGGAATTTATCACTGAACAGATAAGATTTGATTTTGTGAGCTATCACAGACGTAAAAAATAAGAAACAACACCTTTCCGGAGTTATCATATTTTCGCAGACATATCAGAATACTTTCTGCATTCCGCATGTCTGCATATATGATAGCGGAAGGGTGTTGCTTTTTTACTTTCACAGATTACATCAATGGTTGTTTTTACAACACTGGCAGGAAGAAAAGTGAACTTTATATTAAAGATTAACAAACATGAATTTTTCTGAAAAAAATCTGAAAAAAGCATTGACATTCAGGGCCGGACAATGTATTCGAATCCCACTGCCGCTATTATATGGCCCGTTGGTCAAGAGGTTAAGACGCTGCCCTTTCACGGCGGAATCATGGGTTCAATTCCCGTACGGGTCACTAAATCAAAAAGCTCAGAAACACTGCTTTTACGCTGTTTCTGAGCTTTTCTTTTTTGTCCGAAAATGGTTTTGTCCTTTGTTTGTCCGCTATTTATCCGTTGTTTGTCCGCTACGCAGGCCAGGGGCTCACAAAAGGTGAGCTGACGAAGGCAGCTGATTGATAGTATCCGGCAGCGCGCTGCCGGATACCTTTTTTTATGCGTTGTCAGTGCATTAATTGAACGACTCGACAAAACCAATACTATTAATGTTGCCAAAGCAAACGAAGTGTAGTATAATAAACTAAAAAAGTACCTGTAAGAAAGGACACAGAACATGGAAAAAGGCGAACAAAGCGAAAAAAAGACGACAAAGAGAAAAAAGGTTCTCATTATACTGCTTGTATTGGTGGTCATTGCGGTACTGCAGCTTGTGTGGTCGAACGGGTATATTGACGTTGAGAAATATGAATACCGTGATGCAGGTGTTCCGAAGAGTTTTGACGGGACGAAAATTGTTGCTGTTACTGACTATCACAATCACGGCGGGGCCTATGAGGACAGGCTCGTTAAAAAGATTGCTGAACAGTCACCGGACTACATTTTCTATGTCGGAGATATTATAGATTCATATCTTACCGACGTTGACAAAGCGGAGAGTTTTTTCAGCAAATGTTCGGATATCGCTCCGGGATATCTGGTTTACGGAAACCATGAGCTCAGAGTGGCTAAAGAAGACGGCGGACTTGAACAGTATGACAGGGCGGCTGAAAAATACGGCATTGACATACTGAAAAACGAGATCGCAGATCTTGAAAAGAACGGTGAACATATGTATCTTGCCGGTACGACAGATACCGTCGGACTTTTTGACATTTCAGAAGCGGCGGAGAAACTTGATAAAAGCGCTCCCCTTCTCTGGATACATCACTATCCGGAAGATTTTAATGTCCTTGCAGAGTCAGCAAAAAGGGATGGATTTGAACACGCGCTTATATTCAGCGGACACGCACACGGGGGACTTGTGATGATACCTTTTACCCGAAGCGGAATTTTTGCTCCGGGACAGGGATTTTTGCCGGAATACACTTCGGGCGAATATTTTCACGAAGGCAGTGAACTCATTTTAAGCCGCGGCTGCGGCAACAGCAGCATCACCCTGCGTTCTTTTGATCCTTTTGAAATCGTGGTGTGTGAACTGAAATCAGATAAGTAAGGAACTAAAAACATGATTGACCGTGAAATCAGACTCTGAATAATCTGCAGAGATTTATGAATTTTACTGTTGATCTGTATAAGTATAACAGGAGATATCAATGAAAAAAATACTCATTATTGAAGACGACGCAGTACTCAGCGAGGAACTTTGTACCCTGCTTAAAAATTCAGGCTACGAGGCTTCGCGTGTGACTGACTTTGAAACTACAGCAGACCAGATGCGTTCATCTGACGCCGACCTTATCCTGCTTGATATAAATCTTCCGTTCACAGGCGGTGAGACACTTCTTCAGGAATTCCGTAAAACAAGTGACAAATCGGTTATCATGCTCACAAGCCGTACCACCGAGATAGACGAAGTGCTTTCCATGAGCTACGGTGCGGACGACTACATAACCAAACCTTACAATCCTACCATACTCCTGCTGCGTGTTTCCGCAGTACTCAAACGTCTTGAACGCAGCGGTTCGGCCAAAGTCATGTACCAAGATGCCGAGGTAAGCGGCGTAAAAGGAACCCTTACACGAAACGGAAATGAAATGATACTTACCAAAAACGAAATGATAATTTTCCAGCTCCTTCTTGACCGCAGGGGCGAGATCGTCACCCGTGATGACCTGATGACCACACTGTGGGACAACAACGAGTTCGTAAACGACAACGCGCTTTCAGTAAACGTAAGCCGTCTCCGCGGAAAGCTTGCGGAACTCGGATTTGAAGATGCCATTGAGACCAGAAAGAAACAGGGGTACGTACTGCGATGAGATTTTCCGCTTATTTAAAAGACAGACTCCCTGCCATTATCATTTTCGTGGTTTCTTTACTTCTTTCTCTCATCTTTCTGAGGGCATACCACGTTATAACCGAGGCACTTGCGGTACTTTGTGTGATTCTTACCGCAGGTGCATTTTCCGTGTTTCTCTGGGATTATCTCAGAAAAAAGCCTTTCTACGACAAGCTTCAGAACTGCATAAATGAGCTTGATCAGAAATATCTTATATCTGAAATGGTAACTTCGCCGGATTTTCTGGAAGGCCGTATTCTTGCAGATGTGCTTAAGGACTGTGACCATTCGATGTGCGACAACGTTGCACTTCACCGTCGTGAAGCTGCGGAATTCCGTGAATATATCGAAATATGGGTGCACGAGGTCAAGCTTCCGGTAGGCGGACTTCAGCTTATGTGTCACAATGACGGCAATTCAAAATACAGTGAGCAGCTCAAACGTATCGACGACTACATAGAAAACGTCCTCTACTACGCGCGCAGCCGCAATGCGGAAAAGGACTACATTATAAAGAAGACCTCACTTAAGCGCGCTTTTATCGACACTGCCATCCGTTACCGTGAGGAGCTTCAGGAGCGGGGCATTGCCTTAAGCACCGAAAATCTTGACATGGATATAATGACCGATGCAAAATGGCTCGGCTTTATATTCAGCCAGCTCATGGGAAACAGTATGAAGTACGAAGCCACTGAAATAACCGTCACCGCAGAGGAAACACCGGACAGCATCTCACTGCGTTTCCGTGACAACGGCATCGGAATACCGGAAAGTGACCTGCCGTATATTTTCGAAAAGTCATTCACCGGCGAAAACGGAAGGACCCATACCAGATCAACTGGCATGGGCCTTTACATCGTAAGCATGCTGTGTCAGAAACTCGGTCACTCCGTAAGTGCGAAATCCGTGCAGGGTGAATACACCGAGATAATTATTTCGTTCGGCAAAAATGATTTTCTCGACGTGCAGTAACTGTGTAACTTACGTATCTGCGCGGTTTACGATAATGATTTCCAACATTACAAAATCGTAATGTTCTGTAATGATAAACGAACGACTATGCTCTGCCTTTATGATATATTAAGATCATCGAAGGGGAAACCCGATACAAAATCGTAAATCTTAAATTTAAAATAAAGGTAAAAGGTGATCATTATGAAAAAGAATTCAAAAACAAACAGCTTAAAGACAAGCATCGCTATCTCATCAGTAACAGTTATCCTGCTCCTCATATTCTCTGTGATCGAAATTGTTCAGACAAAGAGATTCACATTCGGAACAGGTACAATACTTGCAGCAAACGTAACTATCCTTGCATCATCACTTGAAGCTTACAGCAAAACAAAAGAAGAGGCATAATGAAAATGGAATTACTGAAAATAGATCACATTGAAAAATACTACGGAAGCAAGTCGGTTCTTACAAAGGCAATAGACGATATCTCACTTACAGTAAATGAAGGTGAATTCGTCGCAATAATGGGCGCTTCCGGAAGCGGAAAGACAACACTTCTCAACTGTATTTCGACCATAGACCGTGTAACTTCAGGACACATCTTTCTCGAAAACACAGACATTACAACAATTAAGGGCAAGGAACTCAACCGTTTCCGCCGCGAAAAGCTTGGATTTATCTTTCAGGATTTCAACCTTCTCGACACCCTTACAGCATATGAAAACATAGCACTGGCTCTTTCAATTCAGAAAAAGCCTGCTGCTGAAATAGATAAAGCCATTAAAAAGGTTGCCGATCAGCTCGGCATTACCGAAGTGCTTCAGAAATACCCTTACCAGATGTCCGGCGGACAGAAGCAGCGTGTTGCTTCCGCCCGTGCGATAGTGACCGACCCGAAACTCATCCTTGCCGATGAACCTACCGGTGCACTCGATTCAAAGTCTGCAAAGCTCCTGCTTGAACGCTTCCGCTATCTCAACACGGAATGCGGTGCAACGATCATGATGGTAACACACGACAGCTTCACAGCAAGCTATGCCGGACGCGTTATCTTCATCAAGGACGGAAAGATCTTCAACGAGATAAACCGCGGTTCCGACAGCAGAAAGCAGTTCTTCGACAAGATAATCGATGTGGTTACTCTTCTGGGAGGTGACATGAGCGATGCTCTTTAAACTTTCATTCAACAATATGCGCAGAAGTCTCCGCGACTATGCCATTTACTTTTTCACACTTATAATCGGCGTTTCCATCTTCTACGTTTTCAATGCTACCAGCGGACAGGCTGCCATGATGAAGGTCTCCGCAAGCACAAGAGAGATAATCGAGCTTCTTAAAATGCTCATTTCCGGAACAAGCGTTCTGGTATCAGGAATCCTCGGTTTCCTTATAGTATATGCAAGCCGTTTTCTCATGAAACGCAGAAGCAGAGAGTTCGCCCTCTACATGACACTGGGTATGAGCAAGTGGAAAATATCATCGATCATCTTAATGGAAACCTTATTTGCCGGCATCGGATCACTGGCATGCGGACTTCTGATCGGTATCGGACTTTCCCAGCTTATGAGTGCTCTTGTGGCAAATCTTTTCGAAGCCGACATGACCGGCTACCGCTTCACTGTTTCAGGCGAGTCTGTTGCAAAGACTATCCTCTATTTCGCAGTAATGTACGGAGTAGTGGTCCTCTTCAACGGCGGCGCTATCACAAAGATGAAGCTTATTGACCTTATGAATTCAGGAAAGCGTTCCGAGCAGGTAAAGCTCAAGAACCCTGTTCTCTGCGTTCTTATATTCCTTGTTTCGACAGCAGCACTCGGCTTCAGCTACTTCAAGGTCGGATTCAGAACTTTCGCATTAAGCCAGTCAGATATTATGATGTACATAATCATCGGATGTATCGCAACATTCCTCATCTTCTGGTCAGTATCCGGCATGCTTCTCCGTGTGATGATGTCATCGAAAAACCTTTATCACAGAGGACTCAACGCATTCACTTTCAGACAGATAAGCAGCAAGATAAATACAATGGTCTTCTCACTGACTATCATCTGCCTTATGCTTTTCGTTACTATCTGCGCACTTACATCGGCATTCTCGCTCCGCAACTCCATGAACTACAATCTTAACCACTACTGCCCGACCGATTTTGAAGCAGTTGTCGTATATTCAGATGATGCGGAGGAAAAGAGAACAGTTTCAGATGTTTATGCAGACTACGGCGTGAACATGGACGATTATTTTGAAAAATCGGTCACACTCGGATCATACGGATCACCGGACATTACATACGAATCGTTCTTCGGTGAAGACTGCAGTGAGATCAAAGAGATCTTCCCTTATATCGAATTCGACTCCGGTATTGAACTGATAAAATCAGGGGACTACAACAAGCTCATGGAGTTCTACGGCCTCGAAGACAGAGCAGAACTTAATGACGACGAATACATCGTGATCTGCAACCTTCAGTCAATGGTGGAATTCTGCAATAAGGAACTTCAGAAAAATACTGAAATAAACGTCTTCGGACATACTCTTAAGCCAAAATACAGCGAATGCAGAGACGGATTCATTGATATGTCAGCACAGCGCGGCAACATGGGAATAATCATTGTTCCTGACGGCGCAGTTGATGAAAACTGTTCAGCCGGCGAACGCTTTTTCGGAAAATACAATGCTGAAGCAGCAGAAGATCTTGACGCAACAGAAGCATTCTTCACTGAAAAAAACATTGAAACATACGACGGAACAGAAAAAGGCAGTAATATTTCATACTGCATGTACTTCACAAGAACTATTCTTGCAGCAGCATCAGTCGGTCTCGGTGCCATCGCAACATTCCTCGGACTCTACATCGGACTTGTTTTCCTCATCGCCTGCGGTGCGATCCTTGCGCTTAAGGAACTTTCCGAAAGCGTTGACAGCATCGGCCGTTACGAAATGCTCCGCAAGATTGGTGCCGAGGAAAATGATATCTCAAAGTCACTTTTCGTTCAGACGGGGATCTTCTTCCTTCTGCCTCTCCTCCTCAGCGCACTTCATTCAGTATTCGGAATGAAATTCGCGATCAGCGTGCTGTCAGCCTTCGGAACTGACAACATCATGCAGTCAGTTATCTCAACATCTGCAGTCATCCTTGCCATCTACGGCGGCTACTTCTTAATTACCTACTTCAGCAGCAGGGGAATTATTAAGGACAGAAAATAAAAAAGAGAAACAGAAAAACGGGTAGATCACATTATAAATTCATAGACTTAAAAAGTCCTGAGTACAACAAAATCAGCATATCTTACTCACGTAAATATCAATACGTGGGGTCAGATATGCTGATTTTCTTTTAAGGAGAGGATACAGGAGGTTTTACAAAGTAACTGTAGCGACATATTCGGTTCCATCCGGAGCGGATATTCCGGGATCCTGTACGGTCAGACTGCCGTCTGTCAGAAGCATGAAGTGATTCAGGGCAATGCCGGCGTCTATCTTCTGAAGATCGCCTGTGCGGTCGCCGGTAAAGCCTCTGCTGTGCTTAACGTAGAAATGGAAAGCATTTCCGCACTTTACCACGCGCCACGGCTGTTTGTTTACGGCCGAAGGTGCAAGGCGTACGGCTTCGATGGCTTTCATCAGTTCGCTGTCACATTCCTTCAGCGGCTCAGAAAAGCTGTTTTCGAAGAAAAGTTCCGGAACAGGTCTGCGTTTGTCAGCCTGTATGGCGGTTCTCATGGTGATCTCTTTTACAGACATCTTTTTTGCAGGATAGCCAAGCGGGCTGGCGCAGTACATACGTTCATCAGTGCCGAGACCGGCTGCGGTTTCGAACAGTTCACGTTTGAAAGTGCCGCCTATCCATGTAGTTCCGATACCCAGTGACCATGCGAAAAGAACAAGGTGTTCAAACGCATATCCGAAGGCCTCTTCGCTGTGAGGTACAGTTCTGACTTTGGCTGCGACATACATGTGTTCGCCTGATATTACCGGACTTGAAAGTCCGTATTTATCTTTTTCAAGAAGAACGAATTCAACCGGAATGTTATAAGGGTTTGTTATTGTTGGTATGAATCTTTTCAGCTGTCCGATATGGTCTTCGGAAAGCGGAGTATCGTCAAAAGTCCGGACGCTCCTTCGGGTCTTTATTGTTTCTGATATATCCATTGGCAAAGTTCCTTTAAGACTGATATTATCCAAGCAGATCTTCCACAGCTTTTCTTACGTCTTTCATATCTGCTGTCGGCTCAAATCTTGCAACGACCTTACCTGTTTTGTCAACGAGGAACTTTGTGAAATTCCACTTGATGTATGCCTTGTCGCCGAACTTCTTGTTGTTCATGTCGGCAAACTTGTTAAGCGCTGCGTTTTTAAGTCCGCCGCCGAATCCTGCAAAAGGCTTCTCTGATGCCAGGAAGGCGAACAGCGGATCAGCGTTTTCGCCGTTTACATCTATTTTTGCAAACTGAGGGAATTCAGTACCGAACTTCAGCTGACAGAACTGATGTATTTCATCTTCATTGCCCGGTGCCTGGTTTGCGAACTGGTTACACGGAAAATCCAGTATTTCAAAGCCCTTGCCGCGAAGATCACGGTACATTGCTTCAAGAGGTTCGTAGTGCGGTGTGAATCCGCAGCCTGTTGCTGTATTGACGATAAGCATTACCTTGCCGTTATACTCGTCAAGATCAACGTTGTTACCCTTGCGGCCCTTAACTGTGAAGTCGTATACTGTTTTCATAATTATGCTCCTTTCAGAATTCGTCGTTGTTTGATTTTAAAAGTTCGTAAAGCAGTAAGTAGAGCTGCTTCGCTTTTTCAGGTTCAAGTTTTACGCATTTACCGACCTGCTGCGGAATGTCCTTTGCCTTTTCCTGCAGTGCTTTTCCATCTTCGGTAAGATGTATGAGAACAACACGTTCGTCTTCTTTGCTGTGCTCCTTGGTAACATAACCGAGAGAGATCATCTTTTTAATGAGCGGGGAAAGAGTGCCGCTGTCCAGCATAAGTCTTCTGCACAGATCACCGACGGTGATTCCGTCCTGCTCCCACAGAACAAGCATGACAATGTACTGCGTGTACGTCAGACCCAGTGGTTTCAGATACGGAGTGTATGCTCCTGTAACGACTCTTGATGCAGCGTAAAGCGGGAAGCACAGCTGATTATCAAGTTTCATTGCTTCTTTGTAATCGTAATCCATAAGATCACCGTCCTTTATATCGTTTGCAATTATATTGTATCACACATAAATTGATCTGTCAAGTGATTTCTGAAAATTCATATATCCGGACATGATGCATACACCGGCGGCACCGCAGTCGAGTGCGGACTGCATGTTGGCATCGTTTATTCCGCCTATTGCATAGACCGGAATTTCAACATTCGAAATTATCTCTGTTAAAAACTCAAGTCCCCGCGGTGGAACACCTTTCTTGCAGTCGGTTGCAAAGATGTGTCCGGCAATAAGAAAGTCGGCACCTTTTTCTGCGGCGGTTACGGCTTCTTCGACGGAGTGTACCGATACGCCGGTACGGCAGAATTTTTCAGGCAGTGCGAGAAAATCACTGTACGAAAGCTGCAGGGCATCACATCCCACAGCTTTTGCAGCGCCAGCGTATTTGTTGATACAGAAATCCGTGCCGGTATCATTACAGATTTTTCTGATTTTCCGTGCAAGTTCAGTGTATTCGGTTTCTGTAAGATCCTTTTCGCGCAGTATAACCATTCCGGCGGTCTCACAAGCTTTTCTTACAGTTTCAGAAAAGTCACTCCTGCACAGGAGTCTGTTTGTAACACATATTTTCATGGCTTACACTCTTACGTAGTCGTTGAACACCGGCTGGCATCCCATTGCTTTTATGGCATCGCGTACTTCGTCAACGGTTCTCGGATCAGAGATTATGAACTGTGCGTCGCCTTTTTCCTCCTCACCTGAATGTCCGCCTATTCCGGTGCTTACTCCGGCAGATATCTTGGTAGCTGCAACGCCTATTACGTGATCCCTGAATCCGGCACGTTCCCTTGTTGATATGGTCATGCTCGCAAACGGCATGAATATCCTGTAAGCACACATCACCTGGAAAAGCTGGCGTTCGTGTACGTCCTTCGGATTTATTTCGTCGTGGTTTATTGTCGGGCGGAGTCTCGGGCATGAGAACGCTATTTCCGCATGCGGATATTTTTTCTGAAGGAGATATGCATGCATGCCTGTAGCAAATGCATCTTTTCTGAAGTCCGAAAGTCCGAGAAGGGCTGCAAATCCCACGCCTCTCATGCCGCCCATTATCGCTCTTTCCTGTGCGTTGAAACGGTACGGGAAAATGCGCTTGTGTCCGGCAAGGTGAAGTGTCTCGTATCTGTCGCTGTCGTATGTCTCCTGAAATACGGTTACATAGTCAGCTCCGCATTCCTGCAGGTAGCGGTATTCATCCACATTGAGCGGATAAATTTCCAGTCCGATGACTCTGAAGTATTTCGAAGCTATCTTACACGCTTCACCGATATACTTTACGTCAGACATCTTTCTGCTTTCGCCGGTGAGAATGAGTACTTCCTCCAGTCCCGTTTCAGCGATAAGCTTCATCTCGTGGTCGATCTCCTCAGGGGAGAGTTTTGCACGGTGTATTTTGTTCATGCAGTTGAATCCGCAGTAGATGCAGTGGTTTTCGCAGTAGTTTGCAATGTAGAGCGGTGTGAACATCATGACAGAGTTGCCGAAATGTTTTCTCGTTTCCTCTTTCGCGCGGGCTGCGATCTGTTCAAGATACGGTTCAGCAGCAGGGGAAAGAAGTGCGGCGAAATCAGCCGGACTAAGTATTTCCTTTCTCAGCGCATTCGTTACGTCGGTCGCTTTGAAGCTTTCCGGTTCGTAGTCATTCATTGCCTTTATTACTCTGTCCGGAATATCGCTGTCGATGACTTCCATTCCTTCGAGATATTTCATGTGGTCTATTCTGTTTTCCAAATTGATTTATCCTTTCCCTTATCAGTCATGAAGAAATCCCGTAAGCGGACTTGATGCCTCGCCGCGGTTTTCAAGTACGCGGCCGGTTTTTGCGATATATGCAAGGCGCCCGGCTTCGACTGCGAGTTTAAAGGCTTTTGCCATAAGTGCAATATCACCGGCAGTTGCAATAGCTGTATTTGCCATTACTGCCGCGCATCCGAGTTCCATTGCCTCACATGCCTGTGACGGCTTGCCTATACCTGCGTCAACGATGACCGGAAGATCAGTTTCCTCGCATATGATCTTTATGAAATCCTTTGTACACAGTCCCTTGTTGCTTCCGATAGGAGCGGCGAGCGGCATGATGGATGCTGCTCCGGCAGCTTCAAGTTTTCTTGCGGCTGCAAGGTCCGGCATCATGTAAGGCATTACGATGAAGCCTTCCTTTGCAAGTATTTCAGTTGCCTTTACTGTTTCTTCGTTGTCCGGAAGGAGATATTTCGAGTCGCGGATGATCTCGATCTTTACGAAGTCGCCGCATCCCATTTCCCTTGCCAGTCTTGCGATACGGACTGCTTCGTCAGCTGTTCTTGCACCGCTTGTATTCGGAAGAAGAGTGATTCCCTGCGGAATGAAATCAAGGATATTTTCCTGATCACCGGTATTTGCTCTTCGTACCGAGAGAGTCGCCATTTCAACTCCGCCGTTTTCCAGAACGGTCTTTGTGTCTCTTACTGAAAATTTTCCCGAACCGAGTATGAAACGGGATGTAAATTCGTGTCCGCCGATTATAAGTTTGTCGTTGTTCATAGTATTGTCCTTCTGTATATTCTATTTATCAAACTGCATCTGCTATGTGCTGATCAGCATGATAATGTTGTTTGCCTGATCACTGAATTGAATGTGGTATCTGGATACGGTATCAGCCGCCTCCCATGAAAGTTACGATCTCCACAAGGTCGCCTTCGCAGAGATTATGTGTTTCGTACTGATCCTTCGGGAGGATCACCTCGTTTATTTCAACAGCTATCCTTGACGGTTTGTATCCGTTTGCAGCAAGGTATTCGCTTACCGTTGTCGGTTTATCGAGTGTCACGCTTTCACCGTTTATCGTCAGTTTCATTTTCATCTTCCTTTCATAAAACTGGGTTATTGGAAGCAGCGAGTTTGCATCATCCTCAAAAGGACAGAAAAAGGGATGCACCCGTGGTGGTGCACCCCTTTGACGCTGCAAGATTAATGTTATTCAGTTGTTATTATTTTAGCACATAAAAGTGCTGATGTCAATGGATGAAAATGCTATTCCTGAACGCGCGCGTTGCATGGACATTTTGATTAACATCTGCCCGAAAAAAATGCTGTAAATCAATTTAAACTGCCCCGCAGGCGCATCATTTTCTCTTGTGTTTTCTCTTTTTTAGTGCTATAATATAATCATTCAAACGCGCGCGCGTTCGACTCTTGCTAATATAATCGCGCGCGCTATTGACCGCGTGTTTTATACAGGAGATGATTTAATGAATATTGGTTTTAAAGAAGATTTGCGTACAGAATTCAAAAGTGATCTGAAACGACTTCCGGATAATGATCTTATAGATGCAGTTGTGGCATTTGCAAATACTGACGGCGGAGATCTTTATGTAGGCGTTGAAGATGACGGTGATATAACCGGACTTCATAAAGCTCATAAAGATATTACCCAGCTTGCCGCTTTTATTGCAAATAAAACAGTTCCTCCGGTTTCTGTCTGTATTGAGATTGCTGATGACGACAGTTTCGTAAAAATATCTGTACCAAAAAGCAGAAGTATAGTCGCATCTTCTTCAGGAAAAATACAGCGCCGCAGAATAAAGGCTGACGGAACTCCGGAAAATGTACCTATGTATCCTCACGAAATATCATCGCGTCTTTCAGACTTAAGTCTTCTGGATTTTTCGGCTCAGAATGTGCCTGATTCATCATATGACGACCTTGATGATCTGGAACGTGAACGCCTGAGAAATATCATCAGGAATTACCGCGGTGAAACATCTCTTCTCGAACTGGATAATGAATCTCTCGACAAGGCTCTTCGTCTGGCGACAATAAATGACGGAAAACTTATTCCTACCTACTGTGGTATGCTTCTTATAGGAAAAACAGAAAGCATAAAAAAATACATTCCGACTGCAGAAGCTGCTTTTCAGGAAATGAAAGGAACCAGTATTTCCGTAAACGAATCATTTACACTGCCGCTGCTTGCTGCTTTTGAAAAGCTACAGAACTACATGGACGCGCGTAATCCGGAAGAAGAAATAGAAGACGGTCTTTTCCGCATATCTGTTCCGGAGTATAATAAAAGAGCTTTCCGCGAAGCACTGGTAAATGCATTCTGCCACCGTGATTACACGATGATGGGACGCATAAGGGTGCTTATCGACGACTACGGTCTTACAATAAGCAATCCCGGCGGTTTCATAGAAGGTGTCACACTCGACAATCTGCTTGAAATTGATCCTCACGGAAGGAATACAGCTCTTGCAGATGCGCTGAAACGAATAGGCCTTGCAGAACGTACCGGACGTGGTATTGATCGTATTTACGAAGGTTCTCTCCTTTACGGAAAGCCGGTACCGGATTATTCAGCAACAACAGATGTTATGGTAAAACTGTTTATCCCGAAGGCACATCCGGACAGATCATTTACTCTTCTTGTTTCGGAAGAACAGAAAAAGTCCGGCAGACCTATGGATATAGATTCTCTTCTTGTCCTGAATGAACTGAAAAACATAAGAAGTTCGACCGTAAAAGAATTGTCGGAAAAATTCCATATAAACAGAACCAAAACAAAAATGGTTCTTGAAAAGCTTACTTCTTCGGGACTTGTTGAAATGTCAGGTACAAAAGTAAGCAGTCGTTATTCGTTAAGAATATCTGATAATGTCCGCTCAAAGGTCATCAGAAACAATACCGTAATAAAGATCGCCGATAATATTAAGTGTTATGAGATCGTAATTAAATATGCTAAGAAAAACAACGGATGTATCACAAGGCGCGAAACATCTTCACTGCTGGGAATAAGCGAAGATCAGGCTTACAGGCTCCTCAGAAAAATGAGCAGCGAAGGAAAGTTAGAGCCTGCCGGCAAAGGTTCAAATTCGTACTATAGACTGAGTTGATTTTTTCAGAAAAATGTGTTTGGCTGATTGCAAACCACGTAAACAGGTGAAGACCGCTCTGCGCCGTCATTCAGAAGATTCATCTCTGAAAAAAATCCTGAACTGAACATGCAGTGCGTTTTTCAAAACTCGGATACAGAAAAGACGGTGCATTCACAAACATGCCGCTTTATCTTGCCGACCGTATGAAAGATCTGTTATGAAAAAACATAGGTAACCCCAAAAACTTCGGATTACTGCTATAGAAAAAACGAGCTGCCGGTTTCGGCAGCTCGTTTTATGATCGCGCCGCAGGCGCAACCTTTGAATAGACAGCCATTAAACGTTGCCTGTCTCCTTGATTATCTTGTCTCTGAACTGTTTGAAAGAGATTTCTCCATTCAGACATTTCTTTATGTTTTCTATTTCATTTACTGAAAATGTGTAACCTTCCATCTTGATGGAAGCAAGCTGGTTTTCAAAAGCTTTTTCAGTTGTAACGCATTCCATTCGATGTAACTCCTTTTTTGAATTTCATTAATGTGTTGTTGATGAGACGTTAATATTTGTTTGTATTTATTGTTATATATTATAGCAGTTATTATTCGGAATTACAATCGTAAATTTAAAAGTGTATGTTTTGGAAAAAATGCACATTAGTCAATGTAGTCTTCACCCCTGAGAATGTACTGGTCAAGTGTACATCGATACAAACAAACAGCAAATATGCGGTTGACTTTTTCAGGAAATTTATTTATAATATATATTAAATTATTTTAATACATATTATTATTCAGGAGGAAATGATGAAAGCAAGCAGAAAATTAGCAGCTGTAACATCAGCTGTATTAACCCTTGGAGTTGTACCATATTATCCGGCGATCACGAATGAGATCAGTTCACCGTCCGGAATCGTATATGCAGAAGAATTGAAAACTGCAGATGGTTTATTATATGCTGAAGAAGGCACAGACGCAGTTATAACCGGATATGAAGGAACAGCAACTGATATTTCCATTCCGGAAAAAATAGGCGACTTAACAGTAACCCGAATAGGTGAAAATGCTTTTAAGAATTCGAATATAACTTCCGTAGTACTTCCTTCAGGTCTTACATCAATTGAATCTGAAGCTTTCTACGGCTGTGAAGGGTTAAAATCATTAACTATTCCTTCAGAAGTAAGAACAATTGGCTATGAAGCTTTTACCTACTGCAAAAATCTTGCCGAGGTAGAACTTAATGACAAACTAAGAGAAATTGACGTCCAGGCTTTCTCCGGTACCAAAGAAATCAGTATTCCGGAAAGTGTAACATACATGAGATCCGCTTTCTACGAATTAAACTCACTTAAAAAAGTAGTATTCAAAGGTTCAAGATCTGAGATCCCTGAAAAAGCTTTAAATGGCTGCAGTGGACTTACAACTATTGAATTTTCGGAAGACCTGACAAATATTGGAGACGAGGCTTTCGCGGGATGCACATCACTTGAAAAATTAACTCTCCCTTCAGGCACCAGAAAAATTGGTTATAAGGCTTTTAACAACTGTATAAATCTCGCTGAAGTAGAGCTCAATGATGGACTCAGAGAAATTGACGTTCAGGCTTTCTCCGGTACTAATCTGAAAGAAATCAGTATTCCGGAAAGTGTAACATACATGAGATCCGCTTTCTACGAATTAAACTCACTTAAAAAAGTA
>CADAPI010000041.1 GCA_902789705.1 uncultured Ruminococcus sp. | reverse complement strand
CGATCATAAGATCACGGAGCCAGATCATCCATTTTGTGTTGTCGCCAGTAGGATCATTCTCTTTGTCGATGAATCCGCCCCATTCGCCCATGAGCAGAGGAGCAGTGTTATTTTCAATAAGATAGAACCAGTTGTCACGCCAGCAGTCCTCCATGAGTGTTTCACTGTTGAAGTCCTTCTTGAACCATTCCTGTGCCCATACGAGCGGGCCGTAGTCGTGAGGTGAGTAAACGAGCTGGCTCTGGTATTTTCCAAGATCGATAGGGTAGTCCTTGGCGCCGCGGAAGTTACCGCCCCACCATGTTCCGTAGTAAGGCTGAGCATCAGGATCATCATAATGGCCGTAGTCAACTGAAGGGCTTGACCAGTCAAATCCCTTTTCGAACTTAGGGTAAACTTCGATACCTTCTACCATGATAAGAAGGTTAGGGTTGATATCAAGAACAGCCTTTGCACCGCGTTCAGCAGCTCTCTTCCAGTTGTTCTTGTCGTTTGAATTATCCCACTTTGCAAAGTTGCCTTCGTCTGCCTTACCGTGAGGTTCGTTCTTAAGGTCGATAGCGATGATAGTATCGTCATCTTTATAGTAGTCAGTGAACCATTCGAGTGCTTCAACCCAGTCATCTTCAGAGAACTTGTCTGTGTACCATACAGGAATCTGGTGACCTGCTGAAGCTGTTTCAGCACTGTGGATATCGATCATGATCTTGATACCGTTTTCCTTGCACCACTGAACAGCCATGTTCCAGATGTCAAAGCTGTACTTGATCGCGCCTTCAGCAGCTTCACCGCTTACTGTGAGTTCAGGGTTTGAGTAAGGATTTACCTTGATGATGTCATCCGGTTTCTTTTCTTTCCAGCCTAGAAGTATTTCAGTTGACATAGGAACACGGAGAAGGTTGAAGCCGCGGTCTGCGATGTCGTTGAGGCACTGGTGCATGTTTGCTGACCATACGCCGTCAAATACCTGGCTTCCTACGTTATAGCCGAACCAGTTGCATCCTGTGAGCCAGACTTCATTTCCGTTCATATCGTAAAGTCTGTTTCCTTCAGCATGGATCCAGTCGTCGTGACAGTCATCAGCTGCCTTGACAGAAACTGTGTTTCCCGGTGCAGCTGTCTTATTAGCTGAAAAACTGCTTCCCAGAGTAGCTGTCATACCCAGGGCAAGAACCGCAGCAGTTATTCTTCTTATCGATTTCATTTCGTTTCCTCCTGTAAGATAAGATGTGATAAGAATTTGTACGTACTTTAATAGTAACTTAAAATGTAAAAAAAGTCAAGGAGAATCGAGCAGGGTTTAAATGTTGAAAGCGCTGATTAATGTATTTTTCAGTATTCCAGGGAAACGCAGATTTATTCATAAATCTGCGTGGGGTTCGGGGCGAAGCCACGCAAATATCACCTCCGGAAATCCGGCAAAGCCGGATTTCCGGTTTAATCAGTGTTTCCTCTGGAAAGAGTTTTAAAGATCATTTTCTTTCCGAAAGTGAACGGAACGGATATTCATCACTAAAGCGTGAACGGTACTGCATAGGCGTCATGCCCGTAAGTTTCCTGAAAGCTGCTGAAAAGGCGCTCTGTGAGGAAAAACCAAGTGACGCTGTAATCTCTGAGATCGGAAAGTCGGAAAAAATGAGAATGTTCTGCGCAGTTGTGATACGTGCTTTCAGAATGAAGGCTTTCAGAGGCATTTTCATTTCCTTAGCAAAAAGCTTGGAAAGATAGCTTGGATTCAGACCTTCATGTTCAGCAGCCGCTTCAAGAGTAAGATGATCGCCAAGATTTTTGTAAATGAAGTCGACCGTTCTGCGTACATGCAGGGAAACACCGTCTGATTTCGATATTTCACGCATTCTGACGGCAAAGTCGATCATCATTTCTCCGGTAAGTTCGATTATCTCCTCCGGCTTACGGCATTTGTCGCATTTTCTTATGTAGATGTCGCTTAAGGTATAGGCGATGTCGTGGTTCATCCCGCCGTCAATGCATATCCTCGCGATAATTCCGGTACCGGTCACAAAGTGATACTGATTGTTTCGTAAAAGATCATCGGACAGCATCCCCTTGCCGTCATAGTAGTGATCTTTTATGTATTCGTAGTTTTCCTTCACTTTTTCTACATTGCCGTTTTTTATGTCATCGTATCTGGAAAACTCGCTTTTGATCTCGGTACGTTTGAAATCTTCTTCAAGCTGAACGAAAAGCCTGTAATTGAGTTCCTTGTTTGTATTCATATCTGTCTCCCTATAAAGCAGATGCAGAAATCTTTTTTCGTACACTATAACAATACCATATTTTCGATAAAAAAACAATAGATTTGATAGAACAGGACGGGTCTTCCGGGTATAATATCAATAGTTCAAAGACAGGAAAGCAGGCAGGTCAAAAAGCTGGATAAACACCGTGATACTTTGTCTGATCAGCCGGCGGTTCTGTGATCTTTGCAAACTGAAATTACAGGAGGGATCGGCATGAATTCAACAACAGATTTCACAAAAGGCAGTATAGGCAAAGTCATACTTAAGTTTTACTTCCCGATGTTTGCGACTGCCATGCTCCAGCAGTTCTACACTTTTGCTGATACCATGATAGTAGGAAGAGGACTCGGCGACAATGCACTTGCGGCAGTCGGCAACATGTCTTCGCTCTGCTTTCTCATAGTAGGATTTTCAATGGGACTGGCAAACGGCTTTTCAGTACTTATTGCACAGAGGTTCGGTGAAAAAAACTATTCCATGCTTCGCCGCACGCTTTTTTCAATGATCATTCTTTCGTTCGGAATGACAGTCCTGCTCACCGTACTGAGCACAGCGTTTTTAAAGAAGACACTCATTCTTCTTCAGACCGATGAGATTATTTTAAATGACAGTCTGCTTTACGGATATATTATTTTCGGCGGACTGCTTGCTTCAATAACCTATAACGTAAGCGCAGGTATTCTTCGCTCGCTCGGAGACAGCCGCACACCGCTTACCGCAATTATCCTTTCATCAGTAATTAACATTATGCTTGACTGCTTCCTTATTTTCGTACTTCGTACAGGAGTAGGCGGAGCAGCAGCTGCTACAGTACTTTCACAGGTCATTTCGACTGCGGTCTGCATCAGAAAACTTGTGAGCATGGACTTTTTAAAGATGGAAAGGGAAGAGAAAAAGTTTGATCCGGCAATCAGCCTTAATCTTCTTAAAAACGGCGTTCCTATGGCTCTTATGAATTCCATTACTGCAGTAGGATGCATGGTGGTACAGTATTTCGTAAACGGTCTCGGAGTAGCGTTCACTTCAGCTTATTCGGTATGCAGCAGATATATCAATCTGTTTATGCAGCCGGCATGCACAGCAGGATACACTATTTCAGCATTTACAGGCCAGAACTACGGTGCAAAGGAGTTTGACCGCATTAAGGGCGGACTTCGTGTATGCCTTGCGATCGCCGGTGTTTCATATCTTATTTTCGGATCACTTATGTTCTTTATGCCTGTAAGGCTTGCATCCATACTCCTTTCAGGTGAAGAACAGATCTTATACGCTTCTCAGTTCCTTCCTGTATGCGGCGTAATGCTGTTTGCAGTTGATATGCTTTTTGTTTACCGCAGTGCGGTACAGAGCATGGGATTTCCGCTTGTACCGATGATCTCCGGTATAGTTGAAATGGTTCTGAGAATAGGCGCTATCTCAATACTTATCGGCAGCCTCGGATTCCGTGCAACAGCTTTTGCTGAAATATGTGCCTGGACCGGAGCACTTGTACTCAATCTTACAGCATTCTATTCAGTATTCGCAAGGGAACGCAGAAACGCAATGGTACACAGTACCGGAAAAACTCATACCCGCAGATATAAAACAGCTTAGGAAAATGCTGATTTTTTTGTTCAGTCAGAGGAAAACCTTGCAAAGATAGACAAGGCTATATCATATATCTGACAGAAACCACTTAAGATAAATATACCACCACTCTAAACAGCAAAACGCCGTAACGGAAGCTTACCGTTACGGCGTTTTGATCTATACTGTAAGATTTTTAAGCCATCGTTCTTTCTTAAGCCAGAAGTGGAATACGACAACTTTTATAAGGTCGATGAGTTTTACACCAAGATAAAGTACAACAGGACCAAAATCGGTACAGAATCCAATGATGAAAACAAGAGGGATCATGACGAAGATCGTTATGAGTGAATCGGCGACGGCGCCCATTTTAGTATCTCCGCCTGCTCTTGAAACAGCGATCTGGGTGTTCATATAGACCCAGACCGGCATGAACAGAGACATCAGTATGACCATACTCCTTGCAATGCTTACTGCGCTTTCACTCAGCTTACCATATACCACAGGGATCATGAGAGTTGTGGCAAATCCGAACAGTGTCATGAATATACCGAACAGAGCAGAGCCGGACAGGAGCCAGGTCTTTTCACGGCGGGCGCGTTCAAGTTCTCCTGCTCCGAGAGTTTTTCCGAGTACAACACCGGTTGCAGCGTAAATTCCTCCGAATGCAACAAAGAAGAGATTGGCAATTGAAAAGCTTGCAGCCATTCCTGAAACCACATCGGCACCGCCTTTTCCGTTATAGACTGCGGTGGTAACTGTTTCAGACATTACCCAGACCATTTCGCAGAAAAGAACAAGTGATCCTTTCCTCAGCATTTTACGGAACAGAGCAAAGTCGGCATGAAAGAATTCAGAAAGTTTTACTGAGAATTCAGGTTTACGTCTGATGTAGATTATAACGAAAATGATAAATTCGAGTGAACGTGCGATAACTGTCGCTGTACCTGCACCACGGACTCCGAGTTTCGGAAATCCGAGGTTACCGTATATGAGAAGCCAGTTGAAGAGTGTGTTTGTGACAGTAGCTGCAATAGTTACTGCCAGCGGGATCTTCACTTTTCCCATGTCGCGCAGTGAACTGGCCGTGCATACTGAAAATGTCATAGGAATTCCTGTGAAGAACATTATGTTCATGTATTTTACTGCTTCATCAAGTATCAGGTCTGCTTCAGTGTTTCCGATGAGCATCAGCGAAAGCACTTTTCGCGGAAAGACAATGCATACAAGGAAGAACGGTATGAAGGCTGCAAATCCCATTATAAGCTTGAAGATGAAAGCCTGTTTCATTCCGCCTTTGTCCTTTGCACCGAAGTACTGTGTCATGAATATGCCGCCTGCCATTCCGATGGCATTCAGATATACCATGAATACAAACAGCACCTGTCCTGCGACATTGACTCCCGACATGGATATGTCTCCGAGACCGGAGACCATGAAATTGTCGATAAGTGATACAAGGTTCTGGATAAGCTGCTGTAGCATTATTGGTACGGCGATCTTAAGTGCGTTGCCGTAAAACACGCCAGAGCCGAATAATTTTCTTTTGTCTTCTTTCATTTTTGTTTCCTCTTTTTTGTAAAACGCTTTTTTGATATGAAAAGTGAATGCAGATATCTCAGTCACTTTGCGGTAAAATCAGCGTTTTCCTGCTTTTAATGTATTTGTTATGGATCATGTAGCTATTTATATTAACACAGATTCAGGGGACTGTCAATAGAATTTAAAAAAATATGATTGACTATATCTAATGAATGGTTTATAATTAGTAATATAAACAATCAGATCGGTTCTGATAAATATAAAATTATTGAAATAATACAATAAATTATATCGGGGAAAATTATCAGAAAACAGTCGGTCTGAAAGAGGGGGGAAAAGTTATGAAAGGAAAAAGAGCCTTGTTTTTAGCTGCAGTTCTTATAGGGATGACTGCAGTGCCGAATTCTGATCTGCGGCCGTTTACGTCAGTTCAGACTGTATCAGCATCGTCAGGTGTAAATGTCGCAGTACACACGCCTGAACAAATAGCTGCGTATTACAGAAATCATCCGTTTTCACTCAGTAAAAAAGATGAGTACGTTTCAGAGCCGTTACTCACTTCACCGTATTCTGCCGGTAAACTTAGTGATGAATCGGTTCAGAACGGTCTTAATGCTCTGAATTTTGTAAGGTATACTGCCGGACTCGATGAAGTCAAGATCAGTGAGGACTACTGCGCTCTTACTCAGGCGGCGTCTCTTGTTAATGCCATGAACCGCGGTATCTCGCATACTCCTGCCCGTCCGTCCGGACTGCCTGATTCTCTGTATGATGCCGGATGTCAGGGTGCGGGTTCCTCCAATCTGGCGGACGGATACATAAATGTGGCTGACAGTATTGTGACCGGATACATGAGTGATAATTATTCTTCACTTATACCGAAAATGGGCCACCGCAGATGGTGCCTGAATCCTTCGATGCAGTATACCGGTTTCGGCAAAGTCGGAAGATACGGTGCAATGTATGCTTTTGATAATTCCTTCGGAAAAACCGATGTTACGGGTGTATGCTGGCCTGCACAGAACATGCCGGTCAACATTTGCCATGATGATTATATATGGACCTATTCAAGAGGACAGGCGATAAGCGGCAGCTCTGTAAAGGTAACGCTCACAAGAAAGAATGACTCTAAAACCTGGTCTTTGTATTCAGGCTCATCTGACGGTGACTTTTATGTAAATAACGAGGGATACGGCCGTAAGGGATGTGTTATTTTCCGTCCGAAAAATGTTTCCTACAAAGCAGGAGATGTTTTTGATGTGCATATCACCGGAGCTGATACTGATATCGATTATACCGTTACTTTTTTCGATATAAACAATGTGCAGACAGTGCCTGAGGAAACTGTAAAAGGCGATATTGACGGAAACGGTGCTGTTTCAACGAGCGATCTGATTCTGATAAAGAAATATCTGACCGGTGACCGTTCGGTTTCAGCATCTGCAGCGGACTTAAACAGTGACGGAGCAGTTGATGCACAGGATTTTCTCACACTGAAAGCTGTTCTTATGAAATAAACAACACTGTAACTTGACATTTTAAGATAAGTCAGGTAAGATATAGATGTATTATTCAAACAGGAGATGGTCAAATGAACATATGGCACGATATCGATGAAGAAAGAATCAAACCACGCGACTTTATTTCAGTAATTGAAATTTCAAAAGGCTGCAATCAGAAATATGAACTTGACAAGAAAACCGGTATGCTGATGCTTGACCGAATTCTTTTTACGGCAACACATTATCCTATGAACTACGGATTCATTCCGAGAACATTCGGCGATGACAAGGATCCGCTTGATGTGCTTCTGCTCTGTTCGGAACGAATTGAACCCCTTACTCTTGTAAGAAGCTATCCTATCGGAGTTATGTATATGGAAGACGGCGGTATGGGAGATGAAAAGATCATAGCTATCCCGTTCGGAGATCCAACCTATTCAGGATACAAGGATGTAAATGAACTTCCGTCACATATTTTCGGAGAACTCAAACATTTCTTTTCTGTTTACAAGCAGCTCGAAAATAAGAAGACTACCGAAGTAAAAAACATAGGCGGTCCTGAAGAGGCAGTTGCAGTTATAGAAAATGCTATGCATAATTACAAGGACAGGTTCTGCGGCGGAGTTTACTGATGATATACGGTACTAAAGAATTTACCGTTTAAAGTATAACGGGACAGATGAAAAAATGCATCTGTCCCGTTGCTTTTTATATTTGTTTTTACATCCGAAGTACGGTAAGGCAATAATACGGCATAAAAGAGTATAGCCTCTGCCGCAGTGATGTTACTTCTTGCCTTTAAGTATTCCGAGAATACCGCGTCTTAAAAGTGAACCGCCGGTGGAAATGAGCTGGGATTCGATCTTCGCTTTTCTTCTGTCGGCTTTCTTTTTGTCAGCTTCCTTTTTCTTTTCAGCTTCGCGTTCTGCTTTTTTCTGAGCTGCTTCAGCTGCTTTTTCCTGTTCTTTTCTCATCTTTTCCAGTTCAGCTTCAAGCGCTTCCTTTTCCTTGCGGAGAGCCTCGGCTTCAGCGGCAGCAGCGTTCTGCTTTTCGAGAACTTCATATGCACTTTCATTGTCAATGTAATTATCATACTTGCCTGCGACAGGTGATTCGGAAATGCAGCGTGAACGTGTGTTGTCGCTGCACGGACCCATAAGGCTTTCAGGACAGATAATGGCTGTTTTCTGAACTACCTGCGGTGAACCGTCTTCATCGAGGAATGAAGTAAGTGCATGGCCTGTACCGAGTTCAAGAATAGCATCTTCTGTTTTGAAGTCAGGATTTGTACGGAATGACTGTGCTGCAGCTTTTACTGCCTTCTGTTCAGCAGGTGTATATGCGCGGAGAGCGTGCTGAACACGGTTTGAAAGCTGTGCGAGCACCTGATCAGGAATATCGGCAGGAGACTGTGTTACAAAGTAAATGCCGACACCCTTTGAACGGATGAGCTTTACTGTCTGTTCAATTGAATCGACAAGAGCCTTTGGTGTGTTCTTGAAGAGAATATGAGCTTCGTCGAAGAACATTACTATCTTCGGTTTTTCACCGTCGCCGGCTTCCGGGAGAACCTCAAACATTTCAGCCATCATCCAGAGAAGAAATGTAGCGTAGATGCGAGGTGAGCGGATAACGTCAACGCAGTGAAGTATATTGATGATACCGCGTCCGTCGTTTGCGCATCTTATCCAGTCACGTATATCAAGAGCAGGTTCACCGAAGAAATCATTTCCGCCTTCGTTTTCAAGAGGAATGATAGCTCTTGTGATAGCGCCGATACTCTGTGTTGCAATGTTTCCGTATGTGGATGTATATTCTGTGCGGTGTTCTGAAACGTAGTTAAGAACGGCACGAAGATCCTTAAGGTCAATGATCTTGAGTCCCTTGTCATCAGCGATCCTGAAAACAGTCATGAGCACGCCGGTCTGAACATCTGAGAGCTCCATGAGCTGAGCGAGCAGGGAAGGACCTACATCAGAAACTGTTGCACGGACAGGGTGTCCGCCCTTTGAGTAGATATCATAGAACACAGTCGGATAGGAGCGGTAGCTGAAGCTTTCTCTGATTCCGAACTTGTCTATTCTCTTCTGCATTCCCTCGTTATCGGCGCCCGGTTCAGCAAGTCCTGAAACGTCACCCTTGATGTCGCAGAGAAGAACAGGAACTCCGGCTGCAGAGAATGATTCGGCCATTACCTTCATTGTAATTGTTTTACCGGTACCGCTGGCACCTGCTATGAGTCCGTGTCTGTTGCACTGGGAAAGATTCATGTAAACGCGTTCGCCGTTTTCTGAAAGTCCCATGTAAATATTATTGTTTTCAAACATATCTTTTTTCTCCCGTGGAATTTATTAAAGTGAAGGCAGATAAATTCTGCCTTCACCTGTGTTTTTAGTCAGATCATCAGAAAGCCGTTATTTTATCTTTGTTATACAGCCTTCATCGACATTTACTGCGCCAAGACAGTTTGCTTTTTTGCCTTCGCATTTTGCGTTTATGCTGCAGTTGTTTACAGTTATTTCGGAAATAGCCTGTATAATGTCATCTCCGGCTGTGATGTTTATGTTACCGCCTGTAACATAAACGACACCTTTGCCTGCATCGGAATCATTGGTAGCCTTTAATGCGTCACGTGCGCAGTTTATGGTTATCTGTCCGGCCTCTACGGCTACTTTGTCTTTTCCTACAAGTCCGTTGTTCTGAGAACTTACTTCGAGTGTACCGCCGGTGATTTTAAGAGTGTTTTTGCTCTGTACAGCATTTTTTACATTGCCGTTTATTCTGATAAATCCGTCACCTTTGAGTGTGAGATCTTCCTTGCTGAAAATACATGCTTCTGAAGAACCGCCGTCTGAAAGTGAATTATCTGATCCGGAACCGGATATGATCTTTACTTTGTCTGCAGTGTCCACTCTGATAGCAGAGCCGTTTGAATTGCATATATTCACGCCGTTAAGTTCAATATCTACCTTTGCGTCCTTCGGAGCGGCGACTATAATACATCCGTTGAGTGTACCGGAAATCTTATAGGTGCCTTCCGCCTTTATAGTTACTTCAGAACCGTTTACAGAAACTTTTGACGATGATGATTCTGCTGTATCACCTTTGAGGTCGATAAAAGCATCGCCGGTTTCAGGTTCCGGCTCCGGTTCAGGTTCGGCAGGCTTTTCAGTGGATGCTTCCTGTCCGGAGTTTTCGTTTCCGGAACTGCCGTTTTCAGATGCCTGTTCATTTTTTGTTTCTGCAGCTGTTTCGGCAGTGCTGGTCTCTGAGACTGGGACAGCTGTCTCTGAAACGCCTGTTACGGTTTCAGAAGTGCTGGTTTCTGAGACTGCTGTATCTGTTTCAGAAACTGTTGTTGATGCGACAGTTTCAGATACTTCTGTTTCGGAAACAGTAGTGACAGAAGCAGGAGTATCTGTCTGTGCAGCTCCTTCAGATGTTTCTTCGGTTAAAGTACCGCAGGAAGCGAGAAGTGCAGCCGTGCATAATAATGCTGTAATGCAGAGTGATTTTCTGTTTTTCATAATTGAACCGCCTTTATCATATATTTCTGTTACAGTAATCCCCGTTTACTGTGTGGTAATGGTATCTGATCACTAAACGCCGTAATCAGTCAGACGTTTACTATAATTATAATCGAAATACATGAAATTTGCAACATAAAAATACAGAAGCTGTTTCTCCTTTCGGAAAAACAGCTTCTGTAAAAGGTGATATAACATGTTTTTACTGTTGTCTGTATGTTGAAAGAAAATCGCCGAGTTTGAACGAAGCTTCTTCAAGCACTTCGATTCTCGGGAGATAAACGACTCTGAAGTGGTCAGGCTGCGCCCAGTTGAATCCGCTTCCGTGGATTATGAGTATGTGCTTTTCACGGAGAAGATCGAGGGCAAACTGTTCGTCGTTTGTTATGTTGAACTTCTGTACGTCTATTTTCGGGAAGATGTAGAAAGCAGCCTTCGGCTTTACAGCTGATATACCAGGAATATCGTTGAGTGCCTTGTAAATGAAATCACGCTGTTCGTAAATACGTCCGCCCGGCTTGATGTAGTTTTCAACGCTCTGGTATCCGCCGAGGGAAGTCTGAACGATTGACTGAGCAGGAACGTTTGAGCAGAGTCTCATGTTGGAGAGCATGTTCAGACCCTGAATGTAGTCTGCAGCGATCTTCTTGTTGCCGCTGAGTACCATCCATCCGATTCTGTAACCGGCGATCATGTGTGACTTTGAAAGGCCGCTGAATGTTACGCAGAAAAGATCAGGAGCGAGTGAAGCAATGGAAACGTGCTTTTCGCCGTCCATGATAAGTCTGTCATATATTTCATCAGAGAAGATGATAAGCTGGTTTTCTCTTGCGAGTTCAACTATCTGTTCAAGGAGTTCCTTTGGATAAAGAGCACCGGTAGGGTTGTTAGGGTTGATGATGACGATAGCCTTGGTTCTTGAAGAGATCTTGTTTTTCATGTCTTCAATGTCAGGGTACCAGTCTGACTGTTCATCGCAGATGTAGTGAACAGCCTTACCGCCTGCAAGAGTTACACATGCAGTCCAGAGAGGGTAGTCAGGTGAAGGAACGAGAACTTCATCACCGTTATCGAGAAGTGCCTGCATTGAAAGGTTGATAAGTTCACTTACTCCGTTTCCTGTATAGATGTCATCTATAGTTACGCCTTCGATGTTCTTGTTCTGATAGTACTGCATTACAGCTTTTCTTGCAGAGAAAAGTCCCTTTGAATCGGAATATCCTTCGCACTGTGTAAGCTGTGACTGCATGTCATATATAACTTCATCAGGAGCCTTGAAACCGAAAGGAGCAGGATTTCCTATGTTGAGTTTGAGTACCTGTGTACCTGACTTCTCCATTCTTGCTGCTTCGTCAACGACCGGACCTCTTACGTCGTAGAGTACATTTTCAAGCTTTGATGATTTACCGAATGTTTTCATTTTGGTTCCCCCTGTAGTTTTCTTATCAGGTTCGGCAGGCTTTATTACTGCTGTATCTGATTTATCGTTTCCTTTAAGCCATTCAGGATCAGTATCAAGGACTTCCGCGAGGAAGTTTATTATATTTTCACGCGGAACTGTTTTACCGCTTACGTACTGGCTGATGTGACTTTTTCCGAGTTTGATACCGCTTTTTTCCGCGGCTTTCAAAAGATCGATCTGTCTGAGAGAACGTTCTTTCATTTTCTCTTTCAGACGTTCTGAAAAAAGATTATCGCTCATAAAAATTACCTTTTAATAGAAAAGTTCAATTTTAAACACCCGAAGTTCAATTTCGAGTTCAATCTCTGAATTCTATTATAACACCTGTTATAGAAAAGTTCAATACCATTTTCGAAAAAAATATAAATAATTTCTTGTTATTTCCGCTTTAAAGTGCTATAATATAGTATGTGATTTAAGAAACCGCTTTGCAGTTTTCAAAAACAAACAGCCATTCCGGGTCTGATCCCATTTCATATCAGGCGCTTTAATGACTGTTTTTTAAAGCTTATCGGGACGGGGGAATTACAATGGATATATGCACGTTTATAGACTCTTTAAACTGTCTTGCAGACCTTCACCTTCATCTGGACGGATCGGTTTCGGTGGCTTCGGCCCGCCGTCTTGCTGCGATTGAAAAAGTATCGCTTCCTGATGACGACAGTGTTTTAAAGAGCATGCTTATGGTCCCTGAGGACTGTTCTAATCTTAATGAATATCTTGAGCGCTTTTCTCTACCGGTATCTCTTATGCAGTCGAAGGAAAGTCTTTGTACTGCGGCGTACGATCTGTGCACTGCTCTTGCAGATCAGGGACTTATGTATGCTGAAATTCGTTTTGCACCGCAGAAGCACTGTGAAAAAGGACTTACACAGAAAGAAGCCGTTATGGCTGTGCTTGAAGGTATCAGAAGATCCGGTTTCCGTGCCGGACTCATTCTCTGCTGTATGCGTGACGGCTCAGATAATTGTGCAGAAAATCTTGAAACAGTAAGACTTTCTTATGAATTTCAGAACAGGGGTGTATGCGCCTGCGATCTTGCCGGTGCAGAAGCTCTGTTTCCGAATGAAAACTACATTTATGTTTTTAAGGAAGCAAAGCGGCTTGGCGTTAAACTTACAGTTCATTCCGGTGAAGCGCTCGGAGCAGAGAGTGTGCGTGTTGCTCTTGAAAACGGTGCAGACCGTATCGGCCACGGAGTACGCTCTGCAGAAGATGAAAATGTTGTCAGGCTTCTGAAGGAAAAGGACATCCCGCTTGAGATATGTCCGACGAGCAACATCAACACCTGCGTGGTTCAGAATGTTTCTGAACTTCCCGTAAGAAAATTCATGGAGCAGGGGATCAGAGTTACGATAAATACCGACAATATGAGCGTATCGTCCACTGACATAAAAAATGAACTGAAAAAAACAGTAAAAGCATTTGGATTTGGTGTGCCGGAACTTAAAACGCTGCTTGTAAATTCTGTAGCAGCGTCATTTGCTGATGATACACTTAAAGAAAAATGCTTAAAGAAAATTGAAGATGATCTGAATAAGTATCTGTGATCATTTTTCCAATAATATATTACAGGGAGCGTTTTTAATGATAATCGATTCGCATGTTCACATTTTTCCGGATAAAATTGCAGAGAAGGCCGTTGCAGGTATAGGAAAATTCTACGACCTTCCTATGAGACACGACGGAAAGCTTGATACCGTTTTTGCCGAGGGCAGAAAGGCCGGTATTGATAAATTCGTCATTCTTTCAGTTGCCACTGCTCCGGAGCAGGTTGCAAGCATCAATAATTTCCTTGCTGAAAATGTAAGAAAGCACGGCGATAAACTCATCGGTTTCTGTGCTATGCATCCTGATTTTCAGGGAATAGATGCAGAACTTGAAAGAGCGCGCGAAATGGGGCTTGTGGGCATTAAGCTTCATCCTGACTTTCAGCGTTTTGATATAGACGATGAAAAGGCTTTTGAGATCTACAGAGCAGCTGAAGGCAAAATGCCGATCCTTTTCCATACCGGCGACTACCGCACAGGATGGTCTAAACCTGAGAAGATGGCAAAGGTAATGGACCTTTTCCCGAACCTTGACGTTATCGCATCGCACTTCGGCGGCTGGTCAGAGTGGGAAAGAACACCTGAAGCATATAAGGGCAGAAACGTATATGTTGACACTTCAAGTTCACTTTACAAGCTTACTCCTGAAGAAGTTAGAAACATGGTTGATGCTTTCGGTGCAGACCATGTTCTTTTCGGTACTGATTTCCCTATGTGGAACATGAGTGATGAACTTGAACTTTTCGCAAAGCTTCCTCTTACAGCCGAGGAACGTGAGCTTATTCTCCACGAGAATATGGAAAATCTTCTTAGAAAGTACGGAAAGAATATCTGATACGGTACGGCTTTAAAACACAATAAAACAGCTCCTGCTAAACTTATTTTCATTTTAAGGAAACACTGATTAAACCGGAAATCCGGCTTCGCCGGATTTCCGAAGGTGGGATTTGCGGGGCTTCGTCCCGGAGCCCCACGCTGATTTATTCATAAATCAGCGTTTCCTTAAGTTTAGCAGGAGCTTTTCTGTTACCTGATGGTCATTATTATTATCTTACGTATTTAACAAACTGAAATTCAGTTCCGTTCCAGTTCTTTAGCTCTGAGGCACTTTCTTTTTTCCAGCCGGAGAGTTTATCGAAATTGACAAT
>CADAPI010000040.1 GCA_902789705.1 uncultured Ruminococcus sp. | reverse complement strand
CGGAGCTGACGTGATGTTACGAACTTGCCTTCACGTCCTGCGAACGGGCTGTCGTTTACTGAGAATGTCATTTCAACTGTAGGTTCACTGATCTTGGCAACAGGAAGAGCCTTGAATTCTGAAGCTGCGTCGCAGATAGTATCGCCGATAGTGATGTTTTCGATACCGCTTATCCATACAATGTCGCCCACTGTAGCTTCCTGAACAGGTACTCTCTGGAGTTCCTGGATCTGTAGAACGTTTACTATCTTTGCGTTATACGGTTTCTTTGAATTGAAGTGGTCGCCGACTGTGATATTCTGACCTACCTTAACAGAGCCGCTCTCAATACGTCCGATACCGATACGGCCTACGTAGTCATTGTAGTCGATAGATGAGATGAGCATCTGGAGAGGAGCATTTTCGTCACCTTCCGGAGCAGGAATGTAGTCGAGGATAGTTTCGAAGAGAGGAGTAAGATCCTTGCCCGGTTCGTACTGGCTGAGTGAAGCAGTGCCGCTTCTGCCTGAACAGAAGAGGATAGGGCTTTCGAGCTGTTCGTCGTTTGCGTCGAGGTCGATGAGGAGTTCGAGAACTTCGTCGCCGATCTCATCGAGTCTTGCGTCCGGCTTGTCGATCTTGTTTACTACGATGATGATCTTCTGTCCCATTTCAAGTGCCTTGGAAAGAACGAATCTTGTCTGAGGCATAGGACCTTCAGCTGCGTCTACGAGAAGGAGAACACCGTCAACCATGTTGAGTACACGTTCAACTTCGCCGCCGAAATCAGCATGGCCAGGAGTGTCGATGATGTTGATCTTTGTTCCGTTGTAACAGACGGATGTATTCTTGGCAAGGATAGTGATACCGCGTTCCTTTTCAAGATCGTTGCTGTCCATTACACGTTCAGCAACAGTCTGATTCTCACGGAAAGCACCTCCCTGCTTGAGCATTTCATCAACGAGTGTGGTTTTACCGTGGTCAACGTGAGCAATGATCGCGATGTTTCTTAAATCGTTTCTTACCATAAATAACTCCTCCTGAAAGTCGTCTTCGTAAACTTTACTAAAAAATCACTAATTCATTAGTGAAACTTGCCATAAACCTTTTCAATCTGTGAAAAGTACTAATTATATTGCCAAAAAATTTTTGCATAAAAAATTTCCTGCATGAAAATGCAGGAAATCAATTTGGTGGAAGAGGGTGGATTCGAACCACCGAAGCTGAAAGCAACAGATTTACAGTCTGCCCCCTTTGGCCACTCGGGAACTCTTCCATATTTAATTGAGAGCTGGTGAACGGACTTGAACCCCTGACCTGCTGATTACAAATCAGCTGCTCTACCAACTGAGCTACACCAGCACAGTATCAAACTTAAGTATCAAAAACATTGGAAGCTGGTGAACGGACTCGAACCCCTGACCTGCTGATTACAAATCAGCTGCTCTACCAACTGAGCTACACCAGCATCTTATCGAGGCGACAGGAGTCGAACCTGCGGCATCTTGGTCCCAAACCAAGCACTCTACCAAACTGAGTTACGCCTCGTCGTTTTCTCTACTGCTCGTTTGACAGCTTCTTAATTATACACTATCCGAAGCCGTTTGTCAACACTTTTTTGAAAAAAATTTTCAAAACGGTTATTTACAGCTAATGCCCCTCCTGCAATATTGAATCTGCCCGGTTTATATGATATACTTAAGGAAATACTGATTAAAACGGACATCCGGCTTCGCCGGATGTCCGGAAGTGGGATTTGCGGGGCTTCGCCCCGGACCCCCACGCTGATTTATGAATAAATCAGCGTTTCCTTAAGGAAATACTGATCAAACCGGAAATGACACGGAGAATAAAACATGAGACACTTGAAACTTTCAGATAAAAACGCAAAGATAACGGGCAGATATTCAGCTGACGGAGATGTTCTCTGGCTTATACACAGCGGATCTGCTGCCGGGTTTGAACTTACGGCTTCAAAAGCGGAACTGACACTGAAAAGCGATGTGGATTCGGACACTTACAAGGAGGGGCTGCCTCGTTTTGCTGTGTTTGTGGACGACATGCTTATCTGCGACGATGTGACCGGAACTGAAGGCAAGAAAATCGCTGTTCTGGACAGTGATAACGAGAAAACAGTTTCCGTAAAGATAATACATCTTTCCGAAGCACAGTCGGGAGCAGTCGGCATTGTGGCACTTGAAGCTGAATCTGAAGCTGTCGATCCGGTAAAACCTCTTCCGGATAAAAAATATAGCATCGAATTTATCGGTGATTCCATAACCTGTGCATACGGCGTGGAAAGCGAATGTGAACTTGATATGTTCACTACAAAGACTGAAAACTTCATGAAATCATATGCTTATCTCACCGCGCAGAAACTTGACGCAGACTGCAGCGCCGTTTCATTCAGCGGATTCGGTGTCGTTTCAGCCTACACTGATACCGGAATAAAAGATGCAGCTCGTCTTGTTCCGGATTTCTACCTTTACGCAGGCAATCTTCCGGAGTTCAGAAAGCCGTGGGACTTTGAAAGAAAACATCACGACATAGTAGTTGTATTTCTCGGGACCAACGACATCAATTATGTTGCCGCTGCAAATGAACACGAAGATGAATTTAAGGAAGGATATCTTTCATTCCTTAAAACAGTCAGGGAAAAAAATCCGGACTCCTTCATCGTCTGCACAATGGGCACGATGGGAACTGGGAAAGTCTATAAGGAAATCGAAAAAGCCGTTGCAGAATTCAAGACATTTTCCGACGAAAGAATACTCTGTTTCCAGTCTGAAGAACAGAACGGAGCCGACGGATACGGTGCCGACTGGCATCCTTCCGCCATAACACAGCAGAAATGCGCTGACAGGCTCTCGGAAGTTCTGAGGGGAATTCTTCAGAACAGATAAGGAAACAAACACAAACGGGCGTACCGGTCACGAAACCGGTACGCCCTTCTTATTCTGAACGTGCTTATTTACGGGTGCTCTGTCCGACAGACGCCCGTTTTCAACGATCATTTATTTGTTATCCTCAAAATAGTTGTAGCAAGGCATGAAGCTGAGCTTGAACAGATTACGTTCGTGGAGCGTATCTATCCTCTCCTTTGTAGCCGGATCAGGTTCGATTCCTTCACGTATGTACTTGTCCAGTGTAAGGTAAGTAAATCCGAGATTGTCCTCATCTGTCTTGCCGCACAGGCCGTCTATAGGAGGCTTCTCAACAAACTTCTCAGGGAGGCCGAGTTCACGGCCCATAGCCTTTACTTCCTGCACTGTAAAGAATGAAAGCGGGCTTACGTCACCGGCAGCATCACCATATCTTGTTGAATAGCCCACCCAGTCCTCAGAGAAATTGCATGTATTGATAACACGGCCGTTGTTTGACTGTGATACTGCGTACAGAACAGACATTCTGATTCGCGGAGCAAGATTTGTTCTTGTCTGAGTGCTTATTTCAAGCTGTCCTTCCAGCGCGCCCATAACACCTTCAAATGCGTCCTTTATATTAACAGTGAAGTTCTTTATATCAAGGTGCCTGCAAAGGTCGATAGAGTAGTCTATGTCGTGCTGTTCGCCGTTTGGCATCATTACACCGATAACCCTGTCCTTACCGAGTGCCCTGCAGCAGAGAGCAGCAGCAACGGAACTGTCCTTGCCTCCGGATATTCCGATAACAGCATTGCATCCTTTTCCGTTTTTCTCAAACCAGTCTTTAAGCCATGCAGAACATTTTTCTACAGCATCGGCAGCATTAAAACTATACATACGATATCTTCCTCTCTGAAATTTAATAAGGGAAATAATGTTTTCTACATTTAAATTATATTTTTTTTCGCGATAAATGTCAACGGTAAATATATTAAAACGGGACATGGACGGGACATGGTAATATTCATCACTTCGTGATGAATATTGCTATAGAAAAACGGGAAATGAATTTCGAAAATAACCGAAATCCATTTCCCGTTTATTTTTTTAGAGTATCCATATCAGTAAAGATCAAGGGCATCAAAGAACTTCTATCTTCTTTGAAACATACTGTCTTAATCTTGCAAGATCAGCAATTGTAACTTTACCGTCACCATCAACATCAGCTGACTTCAGCTGATCATCATTAAGAGCGATATCTCCTATCAACGCTAAAGACAGCGCTGTCAAATCAGTAGTATCTACACTCTGATTCGATATTATATCGCCAGGAACTGATGATGTTTCCCCGTCTGAATATAAAATTTCTGAATTACTCACTGACTCAGAAGAATGATAAACACCCCATATAGGATGATAACCAAGTTCTTTGTGGACAGCTTCAGCAAGATCGATATAAGTTTTAATTTTAATATCTTCTTTATCCCTAATGGAAACCTTGCATATAATTGAATCAGATTCCTCATATTCAACAACGACATCCGCATCGATTTTGATCTCGGAAGCGATTTGTTTGATCTTACTTACATCACCCACATCAGAAATCATATAACGATCAAATGAAGAATTTAAGAGTTCACCGGCAAAGTAGCACTGTTTTCTGTAGTGAAATTCTCTTATGTATTCTTTCTCTGTAAGATAGGTACATAATTCATCAGCCAGATTTTTGGTTATAACATCGAGTTCAGGTGAGGTAATAAGAATATTTGGATATCCGCTGATTTCGATCTTTTCAGAAGATATTCCTTTGGCGGAGATAAAATCCGCTATTACTTCTTTCGTTTCCGGTTTTGCATCTCTGACAAGAATAATTGCAGGTTCTTTATTAAGCATAAACATCTGTCTATGTTCTTCATTATACAGAAGCACCAGATCACGATCTTTATTATATTGTTTAATGCGTTCTAGTGAAAAAACACCGTTTACATCTTCATACACCTGAAAAGACTTGAATTTTTCAGTATCAGTAAACGCTACAACATCTGAATAATCAACTGCACTTACCACCGATATTGTGTTACCGCTAATCGCCAAAAACGAGACTAATAGCGTTAAAATTCTGTTCTTGTTCATTGAAAATCACCTCTATAATATCATTGTAAATACGGATTATTCAAATAAAACGTTAAATGAACCGGACCCGATTTTCATAAGTCAATAAATACACGGGTTAGTTCTTTTTTCTTGCGTAAATTATAACATTATCAACGTTATTTTTCAATAGTTCATCGAAAATTTATTTGCTGATAACCTATATTAAAACCGTGTGCCATTGAACAAAAAAGCAGCACAAGTGCAGCTTTTTTTCTATAGCAGTCTTCGGCCCGCAGGGGTGAAGACTACCATTTACAAAACAGCGGGAGCATCGGTTTTTCGATACTCCCGCTGTATTTATTTTTTATCAACTGCACAATGGCAGCCGGCCTTGCCCGCATACGGGCAGCCCACGCATTTGCCTTTTTTCTTCTGTCTGCGGATGTATACAAGTGCTGCGCCGACAGCGGATATTACTATAGCTGTACAGATTACATTTACCATAACTTTATACCTCCGTAAATTCATATAACGTAGCCATGCGTGTGCAAGGAAACATCCTTACACACGTAAACTGCGTCTGACTGTATCACATGAGAATTATGTCCGTATATATCTTACTTTGCTTTTGCAAGCTCGTATTCGGAATCGAAACGCTTGTTGTTTCTGATGATTATTCCTGCGATTATTGCTGCGAAGGCGATAACTGCGATAAGGCCGCCTGCGAAACCTGCACCGAAGTGACCTGTTGTGAAGAGTGTGCCGAACTGGTAGACGAGGAATCCGATAGTGTAGCCTGTTGCAAGCTGGAGGCAGATAGCTCCGGCAAGCCACTTGCCGCTCTTGAGTTCTGAATTGAGGGCACCGATAGCTGCAAAGCACGGCGGTGTGTAGAGGTTGAACATGAGGTATGCAAGAGCTGCGACCTTTGTAATACCCATTACAGCTGCAACTTCATTACCGCTTCCTACAAGTTCAAGTTCTTCTGTATCGATAAAGTTTGTTATTGCATAAACAGATGCTATTGTACCAACAACGTTTTCCTTTGCTATAAATCCTGTAACAGCCGCTGCTGCAAGCTGCCATGCTGCGATTCCGACAACCGGAATGAGAACGTAGGCAAAAGGTGAAGCGATGGCTGCGAGGATCGAAGTATCTTCCATGCCTTCTTCAACAACTTCAAAGTGAGTGTTGAATGACTGCATTATCTGAACGGCTGTGTTGCACACGAGAATAATTGTACCGGCCTTGATGATGTATGCCTTGCCTCGTTCAAGCATTGAACCAAGAGCAAACTTAAGGCTCGGAACCTTGTATTCAGGAAGTTCGATTATGAAGAATGACTTTCTGTACTTCATTCCTGTGATCGCCTTTACAAGAACGGCACCGAGGAAGATAAGGCCTATACCGACAAAGTACATAAGCGGTCCTACCCACATTGCATCTGAGAAGAACGCACCTGCGAACAACGCAATTACCGGAAGCTTGGCACCGCACGGCATGAATGTTGCAAGCATTGCGGAAGTTCTTCTTTCACGTTCGTTCTTTATAGTACGGCATGCCATAATTGCAGGAATACCGCATCCTGTACCGATTACCATCGGTATAACTGTTTTACCGGAAAGACCGACACGCTTGAAAAGCGGATCGAGTACGACTGTTGCACGTGACATGTATCCGCAGTCTTCAAGAAGAGCGATGAGGAAGTACATTACCATTACAAGAGGGAGGAATCCGACAACGGCACCGACACCGCCGATTATACCGTCAACGATAAGTGCATACAGAAGCGGATTCGCATCTTCCATTTTACCTGCCACAAATTCCTGGAAGGTCTCTATCCAGCCGACAAGGATATCAGCAAGCCATGTGCCGACTGTTGACTGAGAGATGTAGAACACAAGGAACATAACTCCGGCAAAGACCAGAAGTCCGAGAATCGGATGGGTGAGTACCGCATCGATCTTATCGCTTCCGTTCTTTTCCTTTGTGAGCACCTTTCTTGTTTCGACCTTGCCTACCATTTCCTTTACAAAGTCAAAACGCTTGCGGTCTGATCTTTCGACTTCAGCCTTGTCGTGAAGATTAACATTTCCTTCGGAATACGGAGCTTTATGTTCAGTACCCTTAAGTTTTACCGCAGCAGAAACTACTTCCTTAAGTCCTGAATCATTTACTGAAACTGTCTTGATGACCGGACAGCCCAGCATTTCAGAAAGCATTTTTTCATCTATCTTTGTGTCTTTCTTTTCATTCACGTCACTCTTGTTGAGCGCAACAACTACCGGAATACCGAGTTCAAGAAGCTGTGTTGTGAAGAAAAGGCTTCTGCTTAAATTAGTTGCATCCACGATGTTGATGATAGCATCAGGATGTTCATTTTTTACGTAACCGCTTGTAACACTTTCCTCGGAAGTGAATGGCGACATTGAATAAGCGCCCGGAAGGTCAACTGCAATAAGTTCCTCCGAAGTTTCCGAATAATTCTTTTTGATCGCAAATTCCTTGCGGTCAACAGTTACACCTGCCCAGTTACCTATTTTTTCATTTCGCCCTGTGAGTGCATTGAACATAGTGGTTTTACCGCTGTTCGGGTTACCTGCCAAAGCAATTCTCATGGTACTTATCCCTCCGTTAATATTTTTATTTCCGCGCACTGATCAGCCGGTCAGTGTACAGCAAGAAAACTCAGACCAGTGATGTTTTCTCAAATAATTATAGCTTCAGCCAGCTCACTGTCGATGTTGTATCTTGCATCCTTGATAGAAACAACGCAGTTTTTCTTTCTGCGTGATACTACTGTAACAGGTTCGCCGCTGTAGCAGCCAAGTGAAAATAAAAATTTTCTCATTTCCTCGTCATCTGTCAGTATGTCACTTACGACATACTCCTTGCCTTCAACTGCACTGTTAAGGGTCATTATGATCATCCTTTCGTTATCTGAAGCTTATTATAGCTAAACTGTAAAATCCATTGATATATTATTGTAACAGGGTATACAGTTATTTCATGCTAACCCTATATATATTATAGTTACCGAGTGGTAACTTGTCAATAGGATACGGTGAATATTTATTCCGTTATCTGTTATTTTCAAAATAATGCATAAATCGTCATTGATTTATGTAAGAAAGTATGGTAAAATATAAACAGATTATCTAAGTTTATAGACAAGGAGGATGTTATATGTCTATTCAGGAATCAGGCGAAATGTACCTCGAAACAATACTCATTCTCTCCAAGGAGAAAAACACTGTCCGTTCGATCGACATCGTAAACCACATGGGATTTTCAAAGCCGTCAGTAAGCCGTGCAATGGGAAAACTCCGTGAGGAAAAATACATTATAATGGATAAGGACGGATACATTGCACTCACAGGGAAAGGCAGGGAAACTGCTGAAAAGATATATGAACGTCACATTCTTCTGACCGACTTCATAAAGCGTCTCGGCGTTGACGAGGAAACCGCTTCGGAAGATGCATGCAGAATAGAACACGTAATAAGCGACAAAACATTTGAGGCAATGAAAAAACACGCAGCAGAAGGAAAGCTGCCGAAAGCAGATTAAAACATGCATTTAAGGATACACTGATTAAACCGGAAATCAGGCTTCGCCGGATTTCCGGAGGTGGGATTTGCGGGGCTTCGCCCCGGATCCCGCGCTGATGAATAAATCAGCGTTTCCTTAAAAACAACGGAATAAAACAAAGCCAGCATATCCGGACAAACCGCGTAAGTACGCGGTTTGTCCGGATATGCTGGCTTTGTTTTTACGGAGCAGCCGATTTACTCAAATCAGCTCAGGGCACGGGGCGGAGCCCCGCATTCTCCCCGTCTTAACTTTTTTATTTATAGTAAATATTCTCTTTTCCGCAGAATTCGCAGAAACGCTGTGCTGAAGTTATTTTCTTTCCGCAGTTTGCGCAGAAAATATCCTTTTCAAAAATCGTGCCGACTATGTTCTGCGGCTTTCTGTCAACCTTTCTGCGACCGTCAGTATTGTACACTCTGGCGTAATCGCCGTTGTCGTACCACGACTTCAGCTCCTTGGCGCGCATTACCGTCCACGGATGTGTCTTGTAAAGCACACTGAAAAGCTTAAGAAGCTTATCGAAAGCGTTCTTGTCAAAGTTTTCGAATTCTACAGCCTGGTCGAGGAAAAGGTCATTGTCGATCTCATCGTAGCGTGACGGCGGGTAACCCGAAAGCTTTGCCATTACGGAAACAGCAGCATCAATATTCTGGCACGCAAGAAGACCGGCACGGTCAGCCGTTATCTCGGACATTCTGTACCACTGATACAGAAGAATGAGAACGCCCTTTACTGCGATCTCGCCGATACCAAGAGTAAGGTTTCCTATCACGCCCGCAATGTACGGAATGAAATTGCCTATTGAATGATAGAGAACATGCTGGCTCTTGATGTGACCCACTTCATGGCCGAGAATGAAGAGAAGCTCGTCGTATGAAAGAAGGCTGAGTGCAATGCTCGAGATAACGATTATCGGCTTCGAGGAACCGACAGTCATTGCATTGAGCGAACCCGGCGCAACATAAAGCGGCGGCATATTCTTTACATCGAGCACTTCACACACCGTCTTCAGTGCATTGTAAAGATAAGGTATATTTTTCGGTGTTACACGGATGTTTGAACCGGTATACTGCACCAGAAGGATTCTTTCAAAATTGTATTCGGAATAGAGCTTTATAAGCTTTTCGATCACGACATTGGTGTTGAGCTTGTTGAGATAGGATCTGTCAGTAGGATGCTCATACTCAAAGGAGGAAAGGTTGGTAAGTATCTTTCTGTCCTCCGGCATATCGCATGCAGTGGCTTCCACAAGCATCTTTTCAACGTATTTTTCGTTTTCCTTAAATACATCGGCAAAACTCTTTCCCGCTCCGAAAAGCTCATCACGTATAAAGTTTATGCGCTTTTTGCTGATACACTTCAGGCTGTTCATGTATACTGATTTCGGTAATCCGAGTTTTCTTCTTAAGCCGGCAAGGCTGTTTCCTTTTCTGCCTGCCAGAGCAAAGTAAAGGTAGCAGCAGTGGTAGATAAGTGCCGCCTGATGTTTTGAATATTCTTTTCCGGAAAGCACAGCGTCAAAATGTGTTTCCGACATTTCTCCGAAATAGTTATAGTATTCCGCGATCCCGTTTAGCTCTTCCTTTGTAACGACCTGTGAAGCAGCCGCAAGGAGTACCGGTACTGTATTCATTTTATCCCTCTTTTCATTCGTCATCTTCGTCACAGCTTTTTATGTAAAGCTCGTCCGCTGTTTCTTCAGGCATGTCAAATATTTCTCTTTTTTTCTTTTCGTATCTTTCCTTTTCGACAATACTGTCGATATTATTTAAAAGTTCGGTAAATTTCACTACTGTTCTCCCCTGTTCTCATTGATTTTAATATGACCGGCAGTTTTGCATCCATATTCTGCATCCGCCAGCGGAAGCGCTGTTGTCATATTATATAAAAATTATAGTATTTCACGGCCGTTTTGTCAACTTATTAAGTATAATTATTTCATTACGGTTACACAATAGTAATATCCTGAATACAATCGAATACAATATAAATACAGTTAATATTTTGTGAAAAATTACACTTGATTTTCCCCGCCAATAATACTATAATAAAGACACAGACAGAGAAAGATCTGAAAAATAAAATAGATTATAAAAAATCCAGTTCCGGAACCACTTACCCGAAACTGGTGTTTTTTTTATATACACATATTTTTCAGGAAAACACTGATTAAATCGGAAATCCGGCTTCGCCGGATTTCCGAAGGTGGGATTTGCGGGTCTTCGCCCCGAAGCCCCGCGCTGATTTATGAATAAATCAGCGCAAAAATTTTTATCGTAATCATGTAACCTTTTAAGAACAACACCTGTCATTATAAGTGAAAGGGCTTTTTCAAATCATTACGGGAGAGTAGGGAGATCGTTATGGAAGACAAAGCAATCATCTCGCTGTACATTGACAGATCGGAACAGGCTATTTCCGAAACGGACAGAAAGTACGGAAACTATCTGAGAAAAATAGCAGAAAACATCCTCGGCGACAAAAGCGATACCGAAGAATGTCTCAATGATACCTATCTCAAGGTGTGGAATGCCATTCCGCCTCACGTCCCGATCATCTTCAGAGCTTTTGCTGCTAAAATTGCAAGAAACACCGCACTTAACATCTATGAAAAAAAGAAAGCTTCCAGAAGATTCAGCGGCCAGCTTGATCTTTCTCTCGACGAACTCGCTGACTGCTTCGAAGACGATGAAGACATTGAATCATGTGCAGAAAGAAAAGAAACAATAAGTGCGCTCAATGAATTTCTTGAAGGTCTGGATAAAAAGAAAAGAATATGCTTTATGCAGAGATATTTCTACATGGAGTCCATAAAGAATATTGCTGAAATGAACAATATTTCCGAAAGCGCTCTGAAAACAATGCTCTGCAGAATAAGAGCAGACTTAAAGGAATTCATAAAAGAACGCGGACTTTACTGACAGGAGGACGATTACGATGAGTGATAAAATGAATAAAAACAGAAAACTTATGCATGACTTAAACGGAGTTGCCGACAAGTTTGTTACAGAGGCAGCACCAAAGAAGAAAGCGCTGAATATCAGAATGCCGTGGGTATATATCGGCGGCGCTGCCACTGCAGCTGCTGTACTTATAATGGTTGGTCTCAACCTGCCTGAAAGATCAGATAACGAGATATATGCTCCGGCAGCAACTGATATCACAACAGCAGCAGTGACAGAAAGCATCACAGATTTTACTGTAACTGAAAAGCCGGTCACTGCTCAGAAGATCGTTGTTACAGTTCCGTCATCAGATATAACCGGAAACGTAAGCGAAAGCGTACAGAGTCTTATAACATCCGCATCAGTTTCCGAAACTGCAAAGCAGACCGAAAAGAAGCAGGAAAGCAGTAAGCCTTCCGTAAACGAAAAGAAACCGGAAGTAACTGAAAAGGCCGAAACAACAGTATCAACCGAATACGGACATATGGAAGATATCCAGTCTGCGTGTATATCATCGGTTACAAAGAATCCTGACGGAAGCATCCGTCTTGTTATAAGAAACGGACAGTTTGCGATAACACTTCCTGCAAGCTGGGATGGTCACTTTGTAGCAACAGGTCACAACGCCAACAACTATGATGAAATGCCGTCAGAACTGGCGGTAATCGCCCTGGAAAGCAAACTTGCCTATCAGGACGAACACTACTCCGATGCAAGCCTGATCTCTCTTCACGTTTCAGCCGATCCGGGCGCAGAAAGTCCGTATATCGGTTACAAAACAACGGGTTATTCCGGCGGGGAATATCTGCGTTTATACAATAAATGCGCGGTTGACCGGTTCGAATGTTCAGAAGAAGCTTACGCGGAAAACCTTGCACTTTATGACACATTTGATCAGATCATATATGAAAGCTATTCCGAAGAAACCGGAAAACTCGAAAGAGAATACAATGCTCCTGACTACACCGCAGAAGCCACATCCGGTGCCTGCGGTAAAAACACCAAATGGATATACGACACAGACAGCAGAACTCTGACCTTACGCATGATGAGTGACGACGAAATGGACTGGGGCGCAAAAGGTCAGCCACATTCAATTGACCTTGCGCCGTGGAAAGAGATGAAATGGTATAAAGATATTGAAAACGTGGTTGTAGAAGAAGACATAGGCTGCGTCGGAATCAATTCTTTCGATAACTGCACTTCACTGAAGTCATTCACATGTCCGGATGAGGTAGTATGGATATCAGCGACAACATTCCAGAACTGCACATCACTCACTTCGATAACTTTACCGGAAAAGCTTGAAGCTGTTCTTAACTGTACTTTTGAAGGCTGTACAAACCTTAAGGAAGTAAAACTCGGAAACTGCTTAACCGAGATACAGCACGGTGCCTTCAAGGACTGCACATCACTTGAAGTTCTCGAGATTCCTGAATCTGTCACAGCAATAAGTGATTATGCATTCAGAGGCTGCAGCGAAAACCTTGTGCTTAAATGCAAAGAAGGTTCATACGTTCAGCAGTACGCCGAAGCTCACGGCATGAAGTTTGAAGCAGTCTCAGAATAAGTGAAACTTTCATCCAAAATTACTCTGTATAAAAACCGGAAGCCGGACGTCAGATCAGATCCTGACGTCCGGCTGTTCTTTTAAGTGTTTACTGTAAAAGGGAGCGCAGAACAAAATCCTGCACTCCCTGTAACGCTTCACCGCAGGCTCCGGTTCTGCGTGATATTCAGTTTACTACAGCTGCGCTGTGAATTCAGATACGGTATATTTCCTGCTCACTGCGTCAAGTATCTCATCTGGCATGAGTTTGTGCGGTGCACGTACAGTCATATTGATAAGTACTGTTCCGTCTTTTTTCTTCTTGATACTCAGTCTCAGTACCTTAACGTGAAGCTCATGCATGTACTCGTTCACATCGGAAATTATACCCTGCTTGTATTCCGTCCGGAAAGATATTTCCGAGACCATCATATTTTCCGAGCTCGGAAGTGACCAGTGCAGGATAAGCTGCAGTATTATTATCATTGCCGTGGCTACGATACCGATAACATACATTCCGGCACCTATCGCACATCCGACACCGCAGGTGGACCATATTCCGGCTGCAGTGGTAAGACCTTTTACGTAGCCGCCGCGCAGGAAAATAACTCCGGCTCCGAGAAAGCTGACACCCGTTATGACATTTGCCGCTATTCGCGAAACATCAACGTTTATACCGGGTGTTCCGACAATATCTATAAAGCCATACTTGGACACTATAACAAGAAGCGATGCACCCAGTGTTACCATTATGTGTGTCCTTATTCCTGCTTCCTTCTGTCTCCGGCTTCGTTCATAACCAATTGCAGCGCCGCATAACGCAGCTATCACGATGCGCATAACAAGAGTTAATTCATTCGGCATTATTCCCGCCCCCTTTAAAAAATCTTATCTGAAAACGCTGATAAAGCCACCAATCAGCGTTCTTTTCTATATATAAATTATACCATATTCAAGGCTTTTCTTCAATAAAAATACTGTTATTCCGGTCCGTAAAATTCTCAGGAAACCGCTGTTTTATTCTTAAATCAACATGGTTTTCTTACAGTGAAGCCACGCATTCTCCCCGTTTCTCTGTTTTCGCTTCATCAGGCTCATGTATTACATAAAAACCAAATGATATCCGAAATTACTATATGCTATCACATTGTTAATCCAACGTTGGACTAATGTATTAATAATCAATGTAAGAAAACGAAAAAAACGGTACTGTTTGTATTTACTCACCAAACATAAGGAATCAAGTTGATTTAGGTGGTTTAAAATGTTATAATGAAAAGAGTGAATAAATTTATAAAGGAGCTCAAACAATGGCTAAATTAGTAAAATACGACGTTGGCACCAATTTTGACAACAGAATATTTGACATTATCAAAGAATGTGACACAGAGCACAGAATCAAGAACTTATACGGAAAACTCAAGCAGGATGGTCTTCCGGGCGGTCGTGCCACATCAATAATCTCAGATCTTTCTGATGACCAGTTTGTTCAGTACATCAAGGACTGCAACAACCTCGGCATCACTTTCAATTATCTTATCAACCCTCTCTGTATGGGTCAGTCTGAATACGATCCTGTAGTCGGCAAGAACATCAGAGAAACCATCCACAAGCTCTATGACATGGGCGTTCGTTTC
>CADAPI010000039.1 GCA_902789705.1 uncultured Ruminococcus sp. | reverse complement strand
ATGTGTTAGGCGTGCCGCCAGCGTTCATCCTGAGCCAGGATCAAACTCTTTATAAAAGTTCTATAATAACCTTTCGGTTTATTATCTTTCCTGTACTCTAATCAGAATACTTAGCTGCAGATTTTATTTCGTCTTCTGCTTGACTTCTTAAATAATTCATGAGAATGAATCTCAAAGAATCTTCAAGGGTATTTATAGTGCATTGTTCAATTTTCAAGATACTTATTACTCTGTCTTTCGGAGTGTCCTCTCGTCCGACAGCTTTTTAATTATATCACGCCGCAAGGCACTTGTCAACACTTTTTTCAGAATTTTTCTTTAATTTTTCGGGTTTGTCAATGTTCCACAGTTTATTTGTCACTCATGGATTTTTTATATTAACAAATCCGGTCATTAATCATTTCATTTATTATTACTTTCATAAGGAAATTCTGATTATCATGAAATACGAGGGTAAAGCACCGCCATCTTCCCACCCGGAAATACGGCGAAACCATATTTCTGATTTAATCAGTGTTTTCTCAGGAAAACTTTAAACTCGGCACCACCGTCTTCTGATGAAGAAACAGTTATGTAGCCGCCTTCGCTTTCGATTATCTGACGGCTGAGATAAAGGCCTATTCCGACGCCGTTCTGTTCCCTTACTGCTTTGCCGCGGTAGAACCTTCCGAATATCAGATGCTGCTCATCTTCAGGGATTCCGGGACCGTTATCTTCTACAGTTATACAGACAAACATCTCGTACGGCTCTGCGCTGATTTTTATCGTGCTGTTTTCCGGACAGTATTTTACCGCATTGTCTGTGATATTGAAAAGTGCTTCAGCAGTCCATTTTACATCAAAGCAGGCTGCTGTATTTTCAGAAGAATATTCGATTTTTATATTTTTCGCTTTTGCTGACGGAGCGACCTGACCGATCACCCGTCTTACAAGGTCGTCGGTATTGTTTTCTGTAACAGTCATCTGGAATGTTCCGGATTCAAGGCGGGATGTTTTCACAAGTGATTTTATCAGAAATTCAAGTTTTTGCGACTGTGAACGTATCTCGTTTACACACATGCGGCTCTGTTCGTCGAGGGGCTGCTCTTCAAGGATCTGTGTGTAGAGAAGGATGTTTGAAAGCGGTGTTTTGGTCTGATGTGAAATATCGGACACGAGTTCCTTCAGCTTTTTCCGCTCATCCTCAGTTTTCTGCGCGGAAAGCTTTGAAGATGTAAGATAGCGCAGCCATTTCGATTCAAGTTTTGAAAGCCTGGTCTCGCTGTAGTCGGATTCCTTAAATGTTCCGTTTATTCCGTCTTCAAGCATTTTATCAAGACGGTCAAGAGTTCTTTTTATGCCGAACATCAGTTCACCCTCCAGAGGTATCCGATACCGTAAACTGTTTTTATTGTTTCAGACGCTTCAAGTTTCTTACGCAGACGGTTCACTGTTACGGAAAGTGCGTTTTCGTCAACATATTCCTCGTTTCCAGTCCACACTGCATCGATCAGCTTTTCTCTGGTCAGAGTCTGGTTTTTGTTTCTGATGAGGCACCTTAAAAGCTTCTGTTCGGTCTTGCTGAGTTCCACCGGATCTCCTTTGACTGTAAACTCCATTTTTTCAAAGTCGAAAAAGTATGTTCCGTCGTCATAGCATGAAGTTCCGTATTTTGATGATCTTTTAATGATCTTATCTATTCTCGCTCTTAAGACCATGAGACTGAAGGGCTTGGTAATATAATCGTCGGCTCCGAGTTCAAGGCCGGTGACTTCATCAGTTTCAAGGTCGTTGGCTGTCAGTATTATCACCGGCGTATCGGAAGTGCGGCGCAGTTTTTCAAGGAAATCGAATCCGTTTCCGTCGGGAAGATTTACATCAAGTATTATAAGGTCGGCGGAGTCAGGATCCTTTACTTCGCCGAGGCTGTAAAACTGCTTAAAGGAATATCCGGTATTTTTAAGTGCAAGGGCTATACCGTTATTCAGGGCATTGTCATCTTCTACTATAAAAATTGTCTTTGTCATTATGTTCACCGAAATTCATCAAAAATATTCTATATTATGATATCATGTTATCATATCAAAATCAAGGAAAATACTGATTTGACTGGAAATCCGGCTTCGCCGGATTTACAGAGGTGAGATTTGCGGGGCTTCGCCCCGGATCCCCCACGCTGATTTATGAACAAATCAAAGTTTCCCTAAAATCCGGATCTGCCGGATACAGCGAAACACTGTCTTAAGTATAACAAATAACTGCAGCCTCTTACTGTGGTGTTTCACAGTTAAGAGGCTGCTAAGATCATATAATGAGGATGGATATCAGTTTTCTCTGAGTCTTTCGACTACTGATTCACGGCAGAGAATTCTGTATGCCAGTGCGGGAATGACTGCTGAAAGGATAATCAGTACCGGAACACAGACAAACACCGGTGTCAGCGTGAAACTGTCAGAGAACGATTCCCCTGCGATAAAGTTTACAAGCAAAAAACATAAAGGCGTTCCGAGAAGTACAGATACAGCTGCCGTAAGGACTGCATAACATATACCTTCCCACATGAGCATGGAACTTAACTGCTTTCCTGTCATGCCAACTGCATTCATCACTGCCAGTTCACGTTTACGTGACACAATTCCGGTAACTGTCGAATTTACGAAGTTTAAGATACCTATAAGGCCGAGAATAGCACTAAGGGATCCGCCGACTATCTTTATCATTCTTGTAAAATCTTCATATTCTGCCCTGAGGCTCTCAATGCTTTTCAGATATATGCCCGGTTCGGGTGCAATGATGTCACTTAATTTTTCTGATACTTCATCATACTTTCCTTCTCCGGCATTTATCATGACGGATAATGCTTTTCTGTTTTCAGTTAAATCAAAGTATTCAGTTTCCGGTATTATTACCGTCGAATCAAAATAAAAAGACGACTGTTTATCAAGTGTTTCGGGAAGGCTGCCGACAGCCATGACCTCATATTCCCTCTTTTCCGTTTTTCCTGTATTCTGATCTTTTGCCGTAAATGTAACCGTATCACCCGGTCTGTAAAGCACATCCTCGTCTGTTTCCGTTCCGCGAAGCTCCAGATATCCGGTTGTAACTATCGCATATCTGCCTGTTTTCCATTTCTGTTCGTCAAATTCTCCGTCTGATAATACAAGTTCTTTTCCAAGACCATCCGTGATACCGTAAAGCGTTCCGAACGCGCCGTGATTTTCGATGGTTTCGAATATACCGGACTGGTCTGATGCAGCGTATTTTTCCTTAAGGGCGTCCATCTTTTTTTCAGCTTCACCTGAAAGTTCAAGAAAGATCTCACTGCCATACACGGTTTCCATTTCACTGATACCTTCCGTATTTCTGAGCGATTCGAGAATTTCCGGATTTATTTTCTGTAACTCATCTGAAAAAGATTCGGCAGAGTTATGCATTACCTTTCTGACAACATTAAAATCACCGGTTATCTCTCCGCGGATCTGATCTTCAAAACTGAAAGTATTTAATAAGACAGAAACTGAATTCAGAATAATAAGGCTGAGTGAAAGTGACAGCACAACCACCATACCTTTTTTTCTGTTTCGTGCCAGATTGCTCAGAGCCAGTGAAAGAGGAGTTGTTTTCCCGGTTTTCTTCTGTTCTTTTTTTATGTTTATACTCGTTTCGTTGTAACGGAGCGCCTCGATCGGGGAAACATTTCCGGCTGCTCTGCACGGTCCGGAACAGCTTATCAGTACGGTCGCAAAGGTAAATGCAGCCGCTGCTGCACAGACCGGCAGAAGAATATCTGAACTTACAGTATAATTATCTGCGGAACCAATGTTAAGAGTTACAGCTATGAACTTCATAAGAGCTCTTCCGAGAAACACACCGCCGCCAAGTCCGAAAGGAATGCCGATAAGTGAATAGATCAGTGCCTCGGTTCTGACCATATGTCTTATCTGTTTTGATGTGGTGCCTATAGTTTTAAGAAGACCGTAACTGCGAATGTTTACAGATATATTTATGCGGAAGATATTGTAGATTATAAGATATCCCGCAGCAAATATCAGAAGTGTGAACATAAGATATCCGGTAACGGAATCAGAATCAGCATTACTGGTCTGATAAGCCGGATTCACGCCGAAATAAGGTGCGTTTTCCTTGTTTCCGTACAGCCTTTCAGCCAGTTTTTCTGTCTTTCCTGCAATGTCAAGGCTGCTTCGGAAATCAAAACTTACCTGCATATAGCCAGCGTATTTCACACCGGAATCTTTTCCGAGCTGATCGTAAAAAGAAGTCTGAGGCTTCGGAACATTCTTATTTACAAATTCACGTGATACCCAGGCCTGCTGTGCCGGTGCCACAGGATCACCCTTCCAGAATCCGCAGAGAGTAAATTCATGTTCACCTATCTCACCGTCGATATTAAGAACAACAGGTACCTTTACTCCTGTTTCGTAAGGAAGACCAAGTCTGTCAAGCATAAGTGTACTGACTGCTATCTCGTCCTCAGATTCCGGAAGTCTGCCGGTTTCAGGAAAGCAGAATGAATCCTTCGCCTCAGCATCACTTCCGGCATGATTGAGTTCAACATTAAGATCCTTGAGTTCATCGTTTATCACGGTGCCGACTATTATGCGGTAAGTAACACCGGTAACCGAACGGTCGGAACGGATTTTTTCGTAATCTTCCTCCATGCAGAATTTAAAACCTGCCATACTCTTTGCACCGACAGCTCTCATACTTTCGTTCTGAAAGCCGTTTATCAGTGCACCGCCTACTGAAGCAAGGGCGGCAAACATTACGCAGGTAAGTATGACTGAAAAGATCACTATGCAGTTCATCTTTCCTGATTTTCTGAATTCACGGAAAGCAAGACGCCTGATAACCGCTTTGTTTTTTACCTTATTCATTTTCTGCACCGCCCTTAACGATATGACCGTCCTCAATACGTATTATTCTGTCGGCCATCTGTGCTATTGCTTCGTTGTGGGTTATCATGACGATGGTCTGTGAAAATTTCTGACCGGTCACTTTAAGCAGACCGAGCACATCCTGCGATGTTTTGCTGTCAAGATTTCCTGTAGGTTCGTCCGCAAGAACAATAGCCGGTTTGGACGCAAGTGCTCTTGCGATAGCAACTCTCTGCTGCTGACCGCCTGAAAGCTGGTTCGGAAGACGGTTCTTCATATTTTCCAGACCCAGAGTACTTATTACTTCACTGACAAATTTATCGTCCACATCACTTCCGTCAAGCTGAATCGGGAAAACTATGTTTTCGTAAACATTCAGAGTCGGCACAAGGTTGAATGACTGAAACACAAATCCTATTTTTCTTCTGCGGAAAATCGTAAGTTCTTCATCCTTCAGCGAGAAGATATCCTTGTTTTCAACATAAACCTTTCCGGATGTTGGTCTGTCGAGTCCGCCCATCATATGAAGCAGAGTGGATTTACCGCTTCCGGATGTTCCGATAATCGCAGCGAAGCTGCCTTCTTCTATGCTTAACTCAGCATTTTCAAGAGCCGTAACCTTATTCTGTCCTTTTCCATACACTTTCGTAAGTGCTTCTGTTTTTAACACGTACATTACTGTCACCTCATAAAACTTTTGGGATCAGTGATCCTGATTTTTATCACTGATATTATTCTAACAAATGATCCTTTCATGAGTCTTTCTGAAATCTAACAGTTTTGAAAGAATTCATTAAGGAAAATCTGATTTATTCATAAATCAGCGCGTGGCGCAGGGCAAAAACTTTCAAATTCTTTCAGCAATATACATCTTGCAATTATGTTTTCTTTATGGTAATATATTCGTATAATTTTTTATCCGAAAGGAGTTATGATATGAAAAAAGCTTTATCGTTACTGACCGCTTTTACTCTTGCCGCTTCTTTTACTTCTGTTTTTGCCGAAACTGCGGAAACGAAATCATCTGCTGAATCAGCAGCCGCTTTTACTCTGAGAGCTGACACCAACCTTGACGGAAAAGTAACTGAAACAGATTTTCTGCGCTATAAATTCTATCTGCTCGGCGATGACACGATGCTCGAAAACAATCCTAAAAACGATCTTAATTATGATGAAAAGATCAGTATTACCGACATGATCAGACTCAGACGTGTTCTTGACGGAGCCGGTGTTTTATGGAATCCGGACAATCTTCCGGTAATGGACGGTTCCACTTCCGCAATACCGCTGGAGGCAGGATTTAAGTCACGTGTTCTCGCTATACCGTATGATGAGGCATACGATATGGTTGAGCACCACAAAACTCATGAATCCTTCGATATGCTTCTTTCCGGCGAAAATGACATGATATTTACTGTTCCTATATCAGAATCGCAGCAGAGAGAAGCTGATGAAAAAGGTATACATCTGAACATGGTTCCTGTCGCAAAAGAAGGATTTGTATTTATTGTAAACAAAAACAATCCGGTAAGCTCCCTGACTCAGGATCAGATAAAGGATATCTACTCGGGAGTGATAACCAACTGGAAAGAAGTCGGCGGAAATGACCAGCCGATAATCGCCTATCAGAGGAACTCAGATTCAGGAAGTCAGAATCTTATCACTGAATTTATGGGCAGCCGCACACTGATGCCGAAGGAAAACATGACAACAGTGCTTTCAACGATGAACAGTCTCATAAAAGCAGTACTGGATTACGATAATTCAGAACAGTCTATCGGATATTCCGTGTATTCATACGCTGCACAGATGTATGAAAACAACTCCGGCATCAAATTTATCGCCGTTGACGGTATAGAACCTTCAAAAGTCACGCTTGCAGACGGAACTTATCCGCTTATAAGCTCAACTTATGCTATGTATACTGACAATGCCCCGAAACGTGTTCTTGATTTTGTAAAATGGGCGACTTCAGAAGAAGGACAAACATGTGCACTTGAAAACGGATACCTTCCGGTAAAAGATACCAAACTTCCTGAAATGCTGAAACCATATACAAAATGCGGGACCGGAAAACCTAAACCTGAAAACTACAAGCCTGAATATATGAGAACTCAACTGAGCGGCTCCCTTCCAGGCGAATTTGAAACAGAAATCAGTTTTCTGAAAGACAAAAAGCTTCAGGGGACCATAAACAGTGACCTGAAAAATCTTTTTTCACAGATCAAAAACGACGCACCTTCGCACTACAAAACATACATATCAGATATACACTATACAATTATCAACGGATATATGTCCCTTATCGTTGAATCAAAGTACTGCTATAACGATAAAGCAAAAGGTACTCCGGAAGACCACATTCTACCCCATTACATCTATACCCCTGCTAAATACAGCACACTGAATTATGATCTGAAAGAAGGAAAAAGAATAAATACATTTTCTGATCTTTTTTACGATAATACAGTTTTCGTACCTGTACTGAATGATGCTCTGTACGAATATACTCAGGGCTGGCATTTATATAAAAAAACTGATTTCACCGGTCTTACAGACAATTTCAAAGACTTTACACTTACATCCGTTATTCTGCCTGAGAAAAATCCTTATTACGGACAAAGTACCCAGCTTTATTTCGACAATTCATATTATAACTATTCATATTATCTGAGTGACTATATGGTTACCGGTGAATTCTATGACATGAAGGATATTATCGATTTTAAGGATCTGGACTGCGATCCGGACAGCATATATGAGTGCTACCGTGATGAATGGAACGTTATTCAGGTAAAGGACGAAAACAATGAGCGCTATACAAAAGCAGAGGGCTCTGCTTTTCATACCAGCGATGAAATAAAAGAGTTCCGTAAAGCTTATGAAAAAATAATTGCTGACAAAAATAACAAAGCAAGTATATTCAACAAAGAACGCAGAAGCTATAATGATGTGACTCTGAACGTTCTTTTATGCAGAATAGATCCATACGCCTACAGTTACGCAAAGATGTTCAACAATAAAGGTGACAGAGTATGGTTTTCAGACATATTCGGCAAAGAATTCGAATATTTAGACGAAAACATCTACGATATCTACAATATTTCACTTGAAGATAACACAGTTAAAGTATCCACAAAAGATGATTATAAAACATTAACTCTGGATATTGATCCTGATCATATTAACATGGATTACATCAACCTTCCGTTCAGAACGGAAATTGAAAAAACGAAAAAATAACGGAGAATTAAGGCGGCACCGCCGCCTTTTCCTCTTGGGAAACGCTGATTTATTCATAAATCAGCGTGGGGCTTCGGGGCGAAGCCCCGCAAATCCCACCTCCGGAAATCCGGCGAAGCCTGATTTCCGATTAAATCAGTGTTTCCCTTGACAAACTAATTTATTTATGTTAAGATAACAGTGTTACGTAACAGTGTTATCCTGCGAGGTGGAATTATGGAACATGATAACGAAAGCAGAGAAAAGCTGATTGCTTCGGCTAAGAAAGAGTTTCTGGAGAAGGGATTTGAAAAGGCTTCACTGCGGTCGATAAGTTCGGCGGCGGGACTTACTACAGGAGCTGTGTACTTCTTTTTCAGGGATAAAAACGGACTGTTCGGTGCAGTGGTCGATGAACCGGTGCAGAAGATCATGGGTGTGATAAATGAGCATTATGCTGCTGATATGGAAGTCTCTCCGGAGGATTTCACTCACAGCTCCGGCGATCATGATGATTTTGCGGATGCACTTATTTCCGCGCTTTATTCGGACAGAGACGCCGTACTTATTCTTCTTGAAAAGGCATCCGGATCTGTGTACGAGAACATCGTTGATAAATTCATCGGAATGATGGAACAGTACAACGCAAAACTTGCGGAGAATTATCTGGTGATGTTTCCGGACAAGCGGGTGGATGAATACATGCTTCACTGGCTTTCCCATGTACAGATAAATGCTTTCGTGCATCTTGTGACACATGAGGAAAACGAGGAAAAAGCTGCACGCGAGATAAAATCAGTTCTTGATATGCTCGTCGAAAGCTGGATAGCACATATACTTATACTTAAATCTGATTAAAAGGGTTGAAAACCCTTTTAATAGCACCGAAGGTGCGTAGATTTTGCATGAAGCTGAAATACGCGCAAAGCGCGTATTTAAATTGCGAAGCAATTTGCCTCTGATCAACTGAGTTGATCAGAGATTAGTATTACAGAGAAATAATAAAAAGCTTACTGTGATCAGAAATGCAAAATAAAAAGCCGCTCCCCTGCTCCATGATCCGGAACAGGAGGCCGGAAGCAGCGTTTGCTGAAAAAATAAGTGAATGTCGCACATCAGGACATTCACTATATTTTGAACATACGGTTAGCTGTAACTCACCAAGGAGGAGACAACATGTATCTTGAAGTAAAGGACGTAAAGAAAAGCTACGGCAAAGACGGAAGTTTTATACAGGTACTTGGCGGTATAAGCACCAGTCTTGAACGCGGACAGATGTGTGTAATACAGGGCACAAGCGGTTCCGGAAAATCCACGCTTTTAAACTGCATCGGTGGACTGGATACGATGGACTCCGGTTCGATCACTGTTGACGGAACGGAGATCTTCGGTATGAAACCGAATCAGCTTTCGGATTACAGGCGCGATAATCTGGGATTTATTTTTCAGTTCTATAACCTGGTTCCGAATCTGACCGTAAGGGAGAACATACAGATATGCGAATATATCGCCGACGATCCGCTGGATATTGATGAGTTGCTTGAAACCCTCGGACTAACCGAACACCAGAACAAGTTCCCTGCCCAGCTTTCCGGCGGTCAGCAGCAGAGATGCGCCATCGCTAGAGCACTTGTGAAAAATCCGAAGCTCCTTCTCTGTGACGAGCCAACAGGTGCCCTCGATTCAAAAACGAGCCGCGACATTCTTGTTCTTCTGGAAAAGATAAACGGGAAATACGGAACAACGATGCTGATAGTTACCCACAACAACTCCATCAAAAACATGGTACACAAGGTAATTATCATAAAGGACGGACTTATAAAGAAAGAATATGAAAACGAAACGAGAATACCGGCTGCGGAACTGGAGGATCTGTGATGAATAGAGTTTTAAACCGACGCAATCTCCGCAGTCTTAAAAGCCGTTTTCCAAGATATCTTGCACTGCTTCTGCTGATAGTAATGGGCGTTTATCTTATAATCTCGATAGTAGGATCTGCGGAAATGATCATTCAGGGAACTGAAAAACAGAAGGAGATAAACAAAGTCGAGGACGGACAGTTCACTGTATTCCTTCCGCTTACCGACAGCCAGATACATGAGCTTTCCGGATATAATACGGTGATAGAACCGATATTTTCAATTGATCTGAAAGCCGAAGACGGTTCAACGCTGAGAATGTTCAAAAACAGAAAAAAAGTTGACCTGATACAGCTGGATGAGGGTCGTCAGGCGGAAAAATTCGGTGAAGCCGTAATAGAAAAAGGATATGCATCTGCCCACGGCATACACACCGGCGACTTCATTACAGCCGGAGGTGTAAAACTGAGGATCACCGGAATCGGATCGGTACCGGACTATGATATGTGTATTGCCCGTTTCAGCGATACGGCTGTCGAAAGAAGCATATTCGGACTCATTTTCACAAGCGATGAGCAGTACGAGGAACTGAAGGAAAAAACTGATCTGAATGCAGAAGAGTACACTTATGCATACCGTCTCGGATATCTGTCTGAAACCACACTCAAAAATGATCTGAAAAAGATAAAGATCGATCCCGAACAGGTGGACAACAAATACTTCCGTGAGATCATCAGCGAAAAACTTAAGGACCGTCATGAATTCGAAGACAGTATAAGTGATCTCAATGACGGTGCAGAGAAGCTTTCAGAAGGACTGAAGGACTTAAGTTCAGTTATACCGGAACTGAAAGACGCCGCCGAAGGTTCTGCCGAACTGGCGGACGGCACGAAAAAGCTTAAGGAAAACACCGGCGAATTACTCGATAAAGTCTTTGAGGTAAAAATCGAAAACCTTACATCATTTATCCCGGCAGATGAAAACATAAGAATAGAAGGTGCAGCCGGAGACGTGGTAATGGACAAAAACGCCGGACTGGTTGCCGGAATAATTGTTCTTACCCTTTTTGCCTACGTCATTTCAGTTTTCGTAGTTCATCAGATCGAAGAAGAACAGAGTGTCATCGGCGCGCTGTATGCACTGGGAGTTAAAAAGAAGGATCTGATGCTCCACTACATAACCCTTCCGACACTGATATCCCTGGCAGCTGCCGTCATTGGTTCCCTGCTCGGATTTTCACCGCTCGGCATACTGAAGCAGTCGGAAGATACCTACAGCTACTTTTCACTGCCGCAGTTTGATACCGTTTATCCGCCGTACCTCATCGTGTACGCACTCGTACTTCCGCCGGTGATATGCGCTGTGGTAAATGCCGTTGTCATAAACCAGAAACTTTCACGCACTGCCCTTTCACTTATGAAAAATGAGCAGTCCGGCGGAAGCTACAGACAGTTCAAACTGAAAATAAAAAGTTTCCCGAAACTTTTTGCCGTTCGTCAGATGGTAAGAGAATCACGTTCGGTAATAACCATAATCCTCGGTATGTTCGTTTCGCTCATGATCATCATGCTCGGAACAGACTCTGCCGTGCTCTGCGGAAATGTAAACGACTGTACGGTAAATGACACGAAATTCGAATATCAGTATCTGTACAAATATCCAGACAAAACTCCGCCTGAGGACGGCGAAGCTGCATATATCGAAACACTGAGCACGGACTGCATGGGCTATACTCTTGACGTAAGCGTTATCGGGCTCGGAGAAAAAAGCAGGTATTTTGATGTATCTGTCGCAAAAGGCAAAAACAGAGCAGTCATCAACGCATCTCTTGCGGAAAGATACGGCTACAGAAAAGGTGACAAAGTCGCTTTTACCGATTCATCTTCTGACACAGACTACTGCTTTAATGTAACGGATGTGTGTGACTACTCCGTAGGTTTTGCGATCTTCATGGATATTGACAGCATGCGCGAACTTTTCGGTAAGGAAGATGACTACTACAACGTGGTTTACTCGGACAAAGAACTTGATATTGAAGACGGAAGGCTTTATTCCGTGACTACCAGAGATGATATCATCCGCGGTGCCGGAGTATTCTCAAAGCTGATGCTTCCGCTGGTAACAACGCTGATCACTACGGGAACAATAGTATTCTGCGTGGTAATGTATCTGATGATGGGCGTAATGATCGACCGCTCAGCAATGGGTATCTCACTCATAAAAATATTCGGCTATCGGGCACGTGAGATCAGAGCGCTTTATCTCAACGGAAATCTCATAGCCGTAGCCGCCGGATCACTTATCGCAGTCCCGCTCGCAAAGAAAGTCATCGACGCCATCTTCCCTTCTTTCATCCCGAACGTCGCATGCACATTAAAGCTCGCTTTTCCGTGGCAGCTATATCTGTTTATCTTTGCTGCAATACTTGTAGTCTACTTTATAATAAACAGAATGCTTATCGGTAAGATCAATAAGATCTCACCGGCGGAGGTTCTTAAGAACAGAGAGTAGATTCATTTGTATCTTTTTTTACGTTAGTTAATAGCAAACCCGACTACATTTTGAGCTGAAGCTCCATAGTGCAATTATTATTTTAAGAAAAATCTCCTTCAGTAATAGCCTGTTTTTATATCCCCATATCAGTTATTTGCATTGGACAAACAGTGAAATGCAGGTTATAATATAACCATACCACACAGGAAAGGAGCTGTACAAATGGTAACAAGTAAGTATTCCATTCAGCACATTTTCCGCTCAGCGCTCATTTGTACAGAGCGGATGTGGAAAGCTGGACGATGTTGAAACTGACATTTTAAATTCGCATAAACACTCTTATTGTAATATAGAAAAATCCACACGGACTTCCATTAGGTTCGGGTGGATTTTTTGTGCTCCTGATAATTCGATTTATTTCGAATTATCTGTATCACATAAACTTACTGAATTATTTTTCTCTGAAAATATTTTCAGAAACAGGATAATAGTTGTTCTTAACTTCATCATAGGCTTTTTTAACTTTTGAACGCTTTATCTTCTGAGCTTCCGGACTTAATTCTATCTCAGTTTTTGTCGGCTCTGATTTTCGGATACTCTCAGATTTGTCTCTCACAGTTTCTGATTTTTCTGCATTGGAACTAACCTGTTTCATGTTATCTGCAGTTTCAGTTTTAACTGTGGTATCCGTATTATCAGTATCGTTCATGTCATCAGTGATTTCGGCATCCTTAAACTTATCATTTTCAGATGCACTGATGATTTTCTCTTCTTCATCAGTTTCAGCTTCCTTAAGTTTCTTCTCAACTTCGAGAACTTCCTCATCTGTCGGAAGCTTTTCGTACTCTCCGCTCTCCACAAACTTAAATGATATTTTATTAAGCCCATTCATTCTCCTGAGCTCGCCCTGTGCCACGGCCAGTTTCGCGCTTTCAGGCAGATTAGGATCATTTTCAGCCGATCTGATCGTCGATAAAGCAGAATTCACCTTATTCATTTTAAGCCGTTCAACTTCATCCTTCGTCTTACAGTTTTTCAGATCCTTTTCGTACTGTTTCTTTTCATCCTCTATATTTTTTACCTTCTGGTAAAGCGTCGGATTCTTATCCTTAAGATAACGCATCTCCTCCGGAGTCAGCTTTTCATCGGAAGCTATTTTACTGTTTATAGTCGCAAGAGTTTTGTCTTCGTCCCCTTCCTCCTGCATCCTTTTATACTCCGCCTTGAACTGTTCATTCTTAATTTCAAGTTCAGTCATCTTCCGTGACTGCGGACCAAGATCGCCTTCAGCTTTTTTCTTCCTGAATTTCGTTTCAAGTTCCATGCTTTTCATATATGACGAAACCGAACCTATTGTACTGAAATCCATAACTCATTCCTCCCTGATAAGTACCGAAATCCATTTCATTATGTGTGCATACGCACAGATATCCTTATAGTATATATCGGATGAAGGACAGAGAATTAAACTCACAGATGGAAAAAACACACCCATCTGACTTGCAAAACAGTTGCACATATTGTGCAGCTGTTTTTTCAATTGTGCCGAAGGCACCACCATTTTCAGTTGAAAATCAATATTTTCAGCAGAAAAAATAGTGCGTAGTAACCCTAAGTACTTATATTCAGTGAAAATATAGATTTTATACTGTTTTACTATTGACTATCTTATTGATTTATGGTAAGATAACAAAAAATACCTTGTGGCTATTGTAGTATGTTGTAATAGTTTTACAATCAAGTTTTTTGATTTTTAATGAAAAAGGGGTTTACTATGAAAAAGAGATTTTGGGCAATGGTATTCAGTTGTTTAATGGTGTTTTCGCAGCTGACTGTTTCGTCATACGCTGAATATGGTGATGACGATTATTTACAAGGTGATTGTGATCTCAATGGTAAAATTGATTTGAAAGACTATCTGACTTTTCAAAAAAATTATCTATGCGGTCTTGATTTCACACCAGAACAGTTCAGGACATCGGATCTTGATCGTAATAAAAAGCTCGATATTATAGACGTCATCGCTATGAAGTGGCTTTACATTAATTCACTGATACATGACTTTTATTATACGTTCAGCTCACCTGATGGTAATTACAGTATTAGATTAATAGTGAACAGAGATCAGACCGGAAGTTCATCTGTTAGCGTTAACTGGTATGATCCGGATGGAGATAAAGAAAAAACTGATCATTTTACTATCAGACATGGAAATCCATTTGAGTCAGAAGAGGCAGACACGAAAGCGTCTTATGAACTGATATGGAATGACGGATTAGTTATAATTCGTTTTGCTGATGATGACGGAT
>CADAPI010000038.1 GCA_902789705.1 uncultured Ruminococcus sp. | reverse complement strand
TGCCAAGATCAGTGAACCTACAGTTGAAATGACATTCTCAGTAAACGACAGCCCGTTCGCAGGACGTGAAGGCAAGTTCGTAACATCACGTCAGCTCCGTGACAGACTTTTCAAGGAACTTCTCCGTGACGTTTCACTCCGTGTTGAAGAAACAGAAAACGCTGATTCATTCTCAGTATGCGGCCGCGGTGAAATGCACCTTTCAATCCTTATAGAAAACATGCGCCGTGAAGGATATGAACTTTCAGTTTCAACTCCAAGAGTTGTACTCAAGGAAATTGACGGCGTAAAGTGCGAACCAATGGAACTCCTCGTTGTTGACGTACCGGAAGAAAGCGTCGGCGCAGTAATGGAAAAGATGGGTACAAGAAAGGCAGAAATGCTCACAATGCATCCGCAGGGAGCAAGAATGCGTCTTGAATTCTCTGTTCCTGCAAGAGGACTTTTCGGATACAAGAGCGAATTCCTTACAGATACAAAGGGCGAAGGCATCATGAGCAGCGTGTTCAACGGATATGAACCGTACAAGGGCGACATTCCGAGAAGAAAGACAGGTTCACTCATCTCATTTGAAACAGGCGAAGCAGTTACATACGGCCTTTTCAACGCACAGGAAAGAGGCGCACTCTTCATCGGTGCAGGTACTCCGGTATACGAAGGCATGATCGTAGGTGTATCACCTAAGTCAGAAGACCTTGTAGTAAATGTATGCAAGAAGAAGCACCTTTCAAACACACGTGCAAGCGGAAGCGATGATGCACTCAGACTCATCCCGTGCAGAAAGTTAAGCCTTGAGGAAAGCCTTGAATTCCTCGCAGACGACGAGCTTCTCGAGATCACACCAAAGAACATCAGAATCAGAAAGAGAATTCTTTCAAACCAGATGCGTGCAAAGGCAAAGGCTAAGATCTGATCTTTAATAAAGAAGCGCTGATTTATTCTCAAATCAGCGCAGGGATGAGGGGCGAAGCCTCTCTTTCTCTCCTCCTGCCGGTCCGGCGAAGCCGGATCAGCGGTTAAATCAGTATTTACCTGAATCGGCATATTCGGAAAACTTTTTATGTGATCCGAATATGCCGGTTTTTTTACTTACAGCAAAAAACCGGGGCCTATTTCTACGTTAGCTCCGGTTCTTTGCTGTATATTATTATATTTTAGGATGGATCAAGAGAAATTACATGTTTGCTGCAGTATGTATAATAAGGTCGGCGCACATTTCGATGCCGAGCTTTGAACTGTTAAGGCATAGATCGTAATTGTCTTTTGCTCCCCATTTCTGTCCTGTGTTGAGATTGTAGTAGGTGGATCTTTTCTTGTCGTGCTTCCTGAGTGAAGAATATACCGTATCAGGAGACTCGCCGTATTCGTCTATTGCTCTTTTGGCTCTTGCATCAGAGTCGGCGTAGATGAAAACATTAAGTACGTCATCGCGTATTTCCTTCAGAATGCTGTCTGCGCATCTTCCTACTATTACGCACGGTCCCTGTTCAGCGAGAGATTTGATGACCTCACGTTCCTCGATGAAGATCCTGTCGTTTATAGGAAGTGATGAAGCTGAACTGAGATTGTTCATCAGCGATATGCTGTACAGGAGGCTGTTTGCTGCGGTTTCGTCAGCGTTTTTGACATCGTCAGCTGACATATTCAGTTTTTCGGCTGCCATGTGCAGTATTTCCTTGTTGTAGAATGGGATTCCGAGTTTTTCTGAGATCAGTTTCCCAACGGTTCTTCCGCCGCTGGCGTATTCCCTGCCGATAGTGATGATCCTGATTTTCTCCATATCTGTTTTTCCTCCGTTTTCTCTTCCTTGATATACTGTTATTATAGTTCATTTTCACCATTTTGTCAACAGCGTTTCGGAAAAATATATTAAAAATTCATAATATGAATAAAATGGTGTCACGTAATCAGATATTACCTCCTAAAGCGCGGAAAATTGTATAGGCAAGCATTCCGAGCATGACCAGGGCCATGAGAGGTGATGAAAGATAGATCCAGAATTTTTTACCTTCTGATATTTCCGGATTTTTCTCTTCAAGAACGAAGCTGTCCGTGTGATATGCTATTTCGATAATGAAAAATACGAGCCAGATAACAAGAAATGTGAGAATACCCATACCAATAAAAAAGAGCAGCAGGAAAAACAGAGGGTGTTCAAGCATCAGTTCGTAGGAATCGGCGGTTGTGATCTCTGTTGTGGAAAGGCCTGCCGATCCCACCAGTATGGTCATGAACGAACCTATTGAGTTGATCACAAAATGAACTATCATTGAAGGAATGATCGATTTTGTTTTTTCAAACAGGAAGCATGAGAAGAAGCCCATTGCCGATGCAAACAGGAACTGCGGATAGTTTCCGTGCCAGATACCGAAGGTAAGACCGCAGACTATCATCATGCTCCAGGTGCCGTGATTCCTTACATTTCTGTACAGCGTTCCGCGGAAGAACAGTTCTTCGAATATCGGTGCAAACACCGGTGCGGATAAAAGAATGGTGATAATACCGAGAGCCGAGTTGTCGGAACTCATATCTGCTTCCGACAGTTCCGCACCTGAAAATGTCTCCACGATTATGAAGATCAGTGACGACAGCATGGCGGTTGCGTAGGTGGCACCGATGGTCAGAAAGATCCATTTGGCTGTCCAGCCCGGCGAAGTCACAGGTTTCCGGAAGCATTCGGATATCTTCACTTCACGTTCTCCTTTGTACAGAAGTTTGTTGATGATAAAGATAAGTGAAAATCCTATCGGATAGAGTAATACGTAGAATAAGAGAGTTTCGACATTGCGGAAAAGTTCTTTGTCAGCCGGATCTATGAAATTTCTGGTCAGCGGCTTAAGAACAGCAGCTATTCCGAAGTACAGTGCCCAGAAGACAAACAGAAGTACGGCGTTTATCGCAGAATCCCGTCTTAATTCTTTTTTCAGTTCTGTCTTTGTTTCGTTTAACGGATTCAGTTCCATTGCTATCTCCTTTGTTAATTATTCTAAGGAAACACTGATTAAGTCGGAAATCCGGCTTTGCCGGATTTCCGGAGGTGGGATTTGCGGGGCTTAAGATCCCGCAGTATTTCCGGTTAAATCAGTGTTTCCTTTTGGATACTTAAAGTTTCTTATACAGTTATTATACTGCAAAAACGTAAAATAATCAACAAAGGAATACAGGAAAGTCGCTGATCCGCAGGTATAAAATTATCGCCGCAGTTATCCGGAAAGAATAACTGCGGCGATATTATTTAAATGGAGTGATCAGAAGCTTGTGATAACTTTTGAGATGAACTGACGGCATGTTGCAAGGTCGGTGAGGTCAAATGCTCCGTCCCTGTTTACGTCGGCAGCTTTTGTGGCTGCGGCATTGCTGAATTTTTTGCGGTCAACGAGATTGATAGCCATTGTGCTTAAATCTGTAATGTCAACCTTGCCGTCGTTGTTTACGTCACCAAGCATGTATTCCTCTGCCGGATCAGGTGACGGGGACGGCTCCTCAGTCGGTTCCGGATCATTTACCGGTGCGGATGCAGACGGTATAAGGGTGTATTCCCAGTTGTATACCTTGTTTGAAGGCAGCTGATACTTACCGAGAGTACCAGGACCGCATGTTGCTGTACCTGTGCCCATTGAACCGTAGTTGATGCCGAGTATTGTTTCGTTGCGAGGTGTGAGCTCGTAAACGTGGTTGGTTGAGTTGATGTCATCAGGTGTGAAGTGGAGAGCCTGTGCTTCAAGCGGACTTGTAGCTTCTACCTTGAGTGATGCACCTGTTTTTGTGTTGCTTACTTCGATCCATCTTACATCAGTAAGGTTTCCTGAGTCGTCAGTCTTCATGTACGGGAAGAACATGTCTGAAACTGTGCTGTTCCATACACCCTTTCTTCCGCATGATTTTCTGTCGTTGAATGTTTCAACAGGACCGTTTCCGTACCAGGAAAGCTGTTCAAATCCTGCAGGAAGTGTAAGCTGTGAACCTACACGCAGGAAGTTGCCCATGTTTGCCTTTGTAGCGTCAACGCTTATCGATACTTTAACTTCGCCGTTGCCGTTTACTGTGTATGTGGTCTTCTGTGTCGCATTTCCTGTATCAGGGAATGACATTGAAACTTCGATGACCTTCTGACCGCTGCTGTTGTCAGTCACCTTTACGCCTGACACCTTTGCCTTGCCTTCAGCCTTCTGCCAGTTGCGGTCAAAAAGTTTGTAGTTGCCTGAGTTATTGTCGTTTTCAACGAAACCTCTCCAGAAGTTAGGCACAGGACCGTTTTCAATCAGAGTCTTTCCCTCGTACTTGTACATCTGCATCGTTCCGGTGGATTTATTTATAGAGAATTCGAAGTTTCCGCCCTTTACGGAATATGATCCGCCTTCATCCTTTACGCTTACAGTGCTGCTGTCAACAGGATGTGACGGCTGTGAAGCGTTGTTGAGTTTGAACTGTCCGAATGCCACCTCATGACCTTCCTTTATCATGCCGGATGTGTTCTTTGCCGTTACGGAAAGATCGAGCCAGAATTCGTCTGTGTTCTGTCTGTCTGACGGCATTGTATACGGAACGGTTATCTTTCCGTGTGAAAGCGGTGCAACGTCTGCAGTCAGTGTGCCTTCATCACACGGAACGCCGTTTTTAAGGAGTTTCCAGTTGATGTCGTATTCGTTAAGGTTGGTAAAGTTGTTTTCGTTGTATACATTGACGTTTCCGCCCTGTACTCCGCCGTCGTCAGTTGAGAACCATACGCTCTGGTACTGGTACTTTACTTCTGTAAGCTCAGGCTGAGGTGTTCTGTCCGGTGTAACGAGACCGTTTTCACAGAAGCTGTTGTCGTTAGGTCTGTCACCCCAGTCACCGCCGTAGCCGAAGTAGTTTCCTGCACTGAGATCCTGGTAGAGATTCTTGTGGGCGTTATCCTGTGCATAGTAGTCCCATGCGCCTTCGTTTGTGAGGTCTTCTGTATTGTAGTCGAGCCAGAGGAGAACTGAAGGATCGTTTGCACCGATCTTCGGATTTGCGGAGCGCTGTCCGTTGAGTTCGTCGATCGAAAGAGCCTTTGTGTAGATCCTTGCAAGTGAGATCTGACCGTCAAATTTTCTTCCTGTTTCAGGGTCGATACCGATGCCGACAGGTGTGTTTCCTCCGTTGATGCCGTCTGCAACTGATCCGGTCTTGAGCACCTTGCCGTCTACAGCGATAGTAATATTACCCTTGTCGTAAATGCCGGCTACCTGATGCCAGTTTCCTGTCCAGCCTGAAGGGAAGTCACACGAAACTGATTTCCACTTGCCGTCGTAAACGAAGAATTCAAGGCCTGTGCCGTTGCTCTGTGTCTTGAGTGCGACCTGTGTATCGCCCTTGGCAAGAATGACATTGTTCTTGTCAGTACTAGCAGGGTTTACGACAGCCTCAAAGGTGAATGACTTTCCTGTTCCGGAAAGTGCGGCATTGTATTTTGCATTATTGTCCATTACGGTATTGCCCTTTATTGCGGCACCGCCGTTGAGTGTACCTTCGCCGAGACCACGAGAGATATCACCGGAGCACTTTCCGTGTACGCCTGTTGCATCGTTTATACCGGTGCTGCTCGGAATGGTTCCGAGACTTACTGCACGGCTCTGGTCAGCCCAGTCCCATACGAAGGCACCGAGCATGTTGTCAGCGCTTCTTATAACATCCCAGTACTCCTTGAGTCCGCCTACCGAGTTGCCCATTGCATGAACGTATTCACACATAACGTAAGGCATTTTTCCTCTTCCGGCGCGGTTCTTTATTCCGTCCTGACCCGGGTACATGTTGCTTGCCATGTCAACGCCCATTGCGTCGCCCTGACCTTCACTGTGCACAGGACGTGATCCATCGTTCTTCTTGAAGTACCAGATCATGTCGCGGAACATACCGTTTGATGTGTTTGCATCGCCCGTGTATACCATTTCGTTTCCTATAGACCACGCAACGATGGACGGATTGTTCTTGAGACGCTCAAAAGTTGTATTCGTTCTGTCCATACCGAGTTCGTAGAACAGACCCTTGGCGTTGTTGTTGTTCATGAGGGCATGGGATTCCATGTTTGTCTCAGCCATCATGTACAGACCGTACTTGTTGCACAGCCAGTAGAGATAGGAGTCGTTGCTGTAGTGAGACGTTCTGATGGCATTTACGTTGTAGTTCTTCATCAGGCGTACATCTTCCTCGAGGCACTCCTGTGTAACGGCCTTACCGTGGAACGGGTCAGTGTCGTGCCTGTTTACGCCCTTGAGGAGAAGGCGTTTGCCGTTTATTCTGATCGGTTCAAAGCTGTTTGTGGTACGCTTGTACGAACCGTCTACCTGAACCGGTGTGAAGTTTACTTCTCTGAAGCCGAGCTGCATTGAAACAGTTTCGACCGCATTGCCCTGTCCGTCAGTGAGTGTGAGAACAAGAGCGTACAGGTTCGGCTTTTCAGCAGACCAGAGCTTCGGCGAATTTACTTTTATGTCGCCTTTGAAAGTGCCTGTTTTGCCTGAAGCGACCGAGTCAACTGAAATTGCGGCATCAGGAACGATGTTTGTGCCGGATTCATCAAGGATCTCGGCCTTTACGCTCCAGCCGGACTGGTCTGTTTTTGAGTTGTTGCGGATATCTGCCGAGATCTGTACGGTCGCATTTGTGTATGAATCGTCAAGATCAGTCTTTACCGTATAGTCAGATATTTTTACGAGCGGTTCGCTTGTGAGGAATACGTCACGGAAAATACCGCCGTCGTAGATCATGTCCTGATCCTCGAACCAGGTACCGTCGCAGAATTTGTGCACCTTGACTGCGAGTGTGTTCTCCCCGTCCGTGAGATAATCGGTGATATCGAATTTATGAGGGCTGAATGTGTCCTCACTGTAGCCTACTTCTTTTCCGTTTACATATACATAGTAGGCTGATTCAACGCCGTCGAACTGAATGCATACTCTCCTGTTGTTTTCGGTCATCTGAGGGTCAAGGGTGAATTTCTTTCTGTAGAGACCTACCGGGTTGTAGTTTGTCGGAGCATTCGGAACAGGTACGTTGCCGTCGTATCTGCTCTGCCACGGTTCACCTACGTTTGTGTAGATAGAGAAGTCGAATCCCTGACGGGTCCAGCTGTCAGGCATTGAAACGCTCTTCCATGATCCGCCGGATGAGTTGTAGTCAGGGTTCATAAAGCCGTCTTTCAGGTACGAATCAGCCTGCTGCTGGTTCTGTACCACTGTGAGATCCCATTTGCCGCCTGCTTCTCGTGTGAGCATCTGCAGATAGGTAGAATCCTCACGGGCATTGTAGTCCCATACTGCGGCAGCTGCGGCGGCAGTATCCTGGTAAGGTATGAGGGTAACGGCTGCTTCTTCACGGTTTATGCCGAAGACATCTTCAGCGCCGTTTTTTCCGGTCCATTCACTGTGCGAGAATTTCTGCTTGTTCACGTCGGCCTTTATGCACGGCGCAAGATTTTCCGATGATGTTCCTGCAGCTTTTACAGGAAGTGTTACAGCAGGTGTGCTGTACAGCATCATCGTAGAGGCGAGCAGAAGCGAAACGATCTGTCTGTTCCTTTTCATTACAATCCATCTCCATTTTCAAAAAACTTTACACTTACAATAATTTTCCGGTGAGAACTGACCGTAAATCAGGAGTATTACGGGTGATTCTCACAATATGTACGTTTTGTTTGTACTTCTAATAAATACAAATTTATATAAAACGCACTACACTATTTAAATTATATGAAAAAAACTGTGCAATGTCAATACCGCTTTTAAATTTTGTCTGAAAGTGAAATACAGGAAGGCAAAAACAGGTTTCGTTTTGTCATATGACCACAGAGCTGGGCACGCGAAGCTGGATCTTAGTATGATCAGTGCTTCCCGAAATAATCATTGATATTAGTTAAATGTTATGGTATAATATAGTTATAGTATTAATTAAATTGTAAAAGTGGTAATAATACATGAATTTCATGATAAAACTTGAAAAAATAGACAGAGAACAGGCTCTCCGCTACATGTCCTACAAGGGCGGAAACATGACAGATACCGCGGCCGCATACATTGAAGAATGTGAAAAACTTCTTCTTGACGTCATTCGTCCTGTCTTCGTTTACCGGGTTTTCAGAATAAAGCAGTTTTATCCCCTCGTTCTCGAAAACGGGCTTGTCTTTGATGGAAACGATATTTCGGCTCACCTTGAAGGCTGTGAATACGCGGCCGTGTTTGCAGTCACCATCGGTGCCGAATCCGATCAGCTCATACGCCGTCTTCAGGTCGGTGACATGGCAAAGAGTATGATAACGGATGCTCTTGCCAGTGCGGCAGCAGAGCAGGCGGCTGATCTTGCCGAGGAGGAAATCAAAAAAAGTCTTCCCGGAAAGCATTTTACCTGGCGTTATTCACCGGGATACGGTGATCTTTCACTCGACGTTCAGCCGAAGGTCTTAAAGATGCTGAATGCCGGAAAACAGGCCGGAATAATACTTCATTCCGACAACATGATGTCACCTATGAAATCAGTAACGGCGTTCATAGGCGTATCGGAAAGCGAGATCGCACAGAAAAGAAAAAGCTGTGCCGAATGCCGTTTAAACGAAGACTGTCAGCTCAGAAGAAAGGGGCTCCACTGTGGATTTCAGAAAACTACTTGAAGAAAACGAATTTGTCTACCTTGACGGAGGAATGGGAACTACCTTCCTTGACCTCGGAATAGAAACCGGCGAGATACCGGAACTTCTCAACCTTACCTCACCGGAGGTGCTTGAGAAAATACACGGAATGTTCATCGATGCGGGAAGCATGATCCTTTACAGCAATACTTTCGGCGCAAACAGATACAAGCTTGAAGATACCGGATACACAGTTGATGAGGTCATAGGTGCCGGTGTTGCCAATCTGAAAAATGCGATCAGAAAAAGCGGAAAGGAAGCCTACGCTGCACTTGACGTGGGCCCTCTCGGCAGACTTATGGAGCCGGGCGGAGATCTTTCGTTCGAGGAAGCCTACGACGTTTTTGCTGAAATAATACGTGCTGGAAAAGACGCTGACCTTATCGTTATCGAGACCATGACTGATCTCAGCGAGATGCGTGCGGCCCTGCTCGCGGCAAAGGAAAACTCGGACAAGCCTGTAATGTGTACTATGAGTTTCGAGCTTAACGGAAGAACCTTCACCGGATGTTCATGTTCGGCAATGGCTCTGTCCCTTACCGCCCTCGGTGCCGATGCAATAGGTGTAAACTGCTCTCTCGGCCCTGCTGAACTTGTACCTATAGTGGAGGAAATTTCACACTGGACACATCTGCCGCTTGTTGCAAAGGCGAATGCCGGACTTCCTGACCCGGTAACGGGACGCTACAATGTAATGGCGGAAGATTTTGCGGAGACAGCCGTGAAATTTGCTGATCTCGGTGTAAAGATACTCGGCGGATGCTGCGGTACCTCCCCTGCCTACATAGCAGCTCTGAAGGAACTCCTTAAGGACAGGAAGTTCAAAGCCCGTGAAGAGGAAGTCACCGGAGGCGCTATTATCCCGACGGCGGTATGTTCCGTTTCAAAAACAGTGGTAATCGATCAGCCGAGAATAATCGGCGAAAGAATAAATCCGACAGGCAAGAAGCGCTTCAAGGAAGCCCTTGTGAACAATGATATCAACTACATTCTCGGACAGGCCATCGAGCAGGTAAATGCCGGAGCAGATATCCTTGATGTCAACGTCGGCCTTCCGGATATAGATGAAAAGGCAATGATGGTGCGCACGGTCAAGGCGCTTCAGGGCGTTACCGATCTTCCGCTTCAGCTCGACTCAACGATACCGGAGGTACTTGAAGCCGCACTCAGGGTCTACAACGGCAAGCCAATAGTAAACTCGGTAAACGGTGAGGAGGAGTCACTTCAGAAGATCCTTCCGATAGTTAAGAAATACGGTGCCTGCGTGCTGGGACTTACCCTTGACAAGAACGGTATTCCTGCCACGGTTGAGGAACGTTTTGCAATAGCGCAGAGGATACTCGACAGAGCCACAGCCATCGGCATTCCGAAGCGTGACGTATTCATAGACTGTCTTACCATGACCGCCTCAACGGAACAGGCTGCGGCAATGGTAACTATCAACTCGGTCCACAGGGTAAAGCATGAACTCGGTCTGAAAACGGCTCTCGGTGTTTCCAACATATCTTTCGGTCTTCCGAACCGTGAGCTTATAACCAGCTCATTCCTTCAGATCTGCCTTGCAAACGGGCTGGATCTTCCTATCATAAATCCGAACATAGCGGTTATTTCAGGTGCGGTACGTGCATACAAGGTCCTCGCCAATATAGACAAGGACTCGCGTGAATATATTGCTGCCTACAACACCGCAACACCGCAGGCTGCACCTCCGCCGTCAAATGCACTGGAGGCAACGCCTGAGGGACTTATGTACGCGGTACAGAGCGGCCTTAAGCAGGACGGCGCACGCATAACGGAAAAGCTTCTTGAAACCACCGATGCCATGAAGATAATAGATGAGGTGCTCATTCCGGCACTGGACAAAACCGGTGCTGATTTTGAAAAGGGTACCATATTCCTTCCGCAGCTGATCCTTTCAGCCGGAGTTGCACAGGCGGCTTTCGAGGTCATAAAGTCGAAAATGCCGAATGACGGCGAAAAGGTTTCAAAGGGAAAGGTTGTTTTAGCCACTGTAAAGGGCGACATCCACGACATAGGAAAGAACATAGTTAAGGTACTGCTTGAAAACTACGGCTACGATGTGATCGACCTGGGACGTGACGTGGAATATGAGGCGGTAGTTGAAGCTGCCACCCCTGAGGATGTAAAGCTCGTCGGTCTTTCCGCACTCATGACAACGACCCTTAAGTCAATGGAAGAGACCATAAAGCTTGTGAAGGAACGCAGACCGGATATCAAAGTCGTTGTGGGCGGCGCCGTGCTCACTCCTGAATTCGCTGAAAAAATAGGAGCGGATTTCTATTCGCGTGATGCAAAGCAGACTGTTGATATCGCAAGAATCGTGTACAGTGAGTAACAGAAAATATTTGTAAAACCCTTGAATGACGGACAGATTTGTAGTATAATAAGATATTATAGTAAACGAAAAACTTGAGATCAATAAACAGATCATCGTAAAGGAGAGTGATGTCACATGGCTAAAAAGAAGAAAAAAGAAGAAAAAGATGTTCTTAAGGGTGCGACTGTGACTATCATGATCATAGCAGGTCTTGCGTGTTTCGGTTCGATCATCTCCACACAGGCTACCCTTGCGGAAAAGCGTGAAGAACTTCATGAACTTGAAATGAAAACGGAAGAAATAAAAAGCCAGAACGAGGAATATCAGCGTTTGTTCAATGCTGATGATATAAACAGCTACAAGGAAAAGCTGGCTATTGAAAATATGAACTACGCTTATCCGAACGAGATCAGATTTTATGATACATCGAGAAACTAACCAGGAGGATAAATTTTTTTTATGTCGCTTGAAACAGGAAAGATCTACGACGGCAAGGTGCGCAATATTGCAGCATACGGTGCTTTTGTTGAGATAAACGCTGACGGTAAGGTATATGTAGGTATGGTACACATTTCTGAGGTTGCCAATACCTTTGTAAAAGAGATAAAGGACCATCTCACCGAGGGTCAGGAAGTAAAGGTAAAGGTCCTCAGCACCGATGAAAACGGCAAGATGAGCCTTTCAATAAAGAAGGCTATGTCTGACGATGCTGCTCCGAGACCGACGAGGCCGCAGGGTCAGAGAAACGACAGAAACGGTTTCCAGAGAAACTATGAAAACAGAGGTCCTCAGCGCGGCTACAGAGACAACAGAGAAGGCAGCGCTCCGCAGGACGGAGGTTCTTCACAGCCGCCGCAGTTCCGCCCGCAGCAGGCACCAAGATCACAGGAGAGCGGCAGCAGCTCATTTGAAGACATGCTCTCACGCTTCAAGCAGAGCAGCGAGGAAAAAATGAGTGACCTTAAAAAAAATATGGACGGAAAGCGCAGAAACACAAAGCGCGGAAGATAAAAAAAAGTTCACATATTTCCTGCCGGAGTATGTGAACTTTTTTGATTTTAAAACTGCCCGTATAAAAAAGAAAACAGTGAAAGTCAGCTTTTACCGGCTTTCACTGTTTTTTATTTTTATACGCCGCATTCATCATAATCTTTCCACTTTTCATCGTAGTCACGATTCTGCTTTGTCCTCAGTGTGATCAGAGCAACAGCGCCGATTACTACTGCGAATGACAAAAGCACAGAAGTGAAAGTACTGAAGATCAATGCTTTTTCTTCTACTTTCTTCATTGAAGATCCTTTCATATTCTGCGGACCTGCCCCCGTTTAAAAATCAATATCACCCGACTTTTGATGTCGGGTGAACATTTTTTTATTCTGCTGCGTTAGCTTCGATGTAGTTTACGATATCGCCTACAGTCTTGATAGCTTCAACATCACTGTCAGGGAATTCGATGTCAAATTCGCTTTCGATAGTCATGATGAGATCAACAACGTCGAGTGAATCTGCATGAAGATCATCTGTGATAGAAGATTCCATTGTGATTGATTCTGCGTCAGCATCTAACTGGTCTGCAATAATTTCCTTAAGTTTGTCAAAAACCATTATTGTGTCCTCCGTATGTGTTTTTTAGTGTTTTATTATAATGGCGTTAATCACCAAAATAAGCTGTTATTCATTTCCGAGGAGTTCTTCTTTTTGTCTGATTTCAAACTCGCCGATTTTTCTAAACTTAGTATATCGTTCATTCAGTAAAACGTCAATACTTTTTTGGGATTTTTCTGCTATAACATTTAACAAATATTCTTTGATGTTTTCAGCAGTTTTGCACAAATCGATGTGTGCGCCGCCAAGCGGCTCGTCAATTATGTGCTCTGCAACACCAAGTCTGAGCATGTCTTCAGCTGTGATCTTCATCATGTTGCAGGCGTCCTTTTCCCTTGTGGCGTCCTTCCAGAGAATGCTTGCAAAGCCTCGCGGTGAGATAACTGAATAAATTGCATTTGAAAGCATGGCAAGCTCATCGCAGACGCCGAAGGCAAGGGCACCGCCGCTTCCGCCTTCGCCGAGGACTACTGAAATTACAGGAGTCTTCAGTTCCATGAATTCACATATGCTTTTTGCTATTGCTTCACCCTGACCGCGCTCCTCGGCTTCTATGCCGCAGAATGCACCCGGTGTGTCAATGAAGCATATAACAGGTCTGCCGAATTTCTCAGCCTGTTTTGCAAGTCTCAGAGCCTTTCTGTAGCCTTCCGGATGAGGCATGGCGAAGTTTACCTTCTTGTTTTCGTTTAAGTTTCTTCCCTTGACGTGTGAAATAACAGTCACAGGCTTTCCCTCAAGCATGGCAAGACCGCACAGTACTGCTGCATCATCACCGTAGCAGCGGTCGCCGTGGAGCTCGTAGAACTCGTCAAAAATATGCGGGATGTAGTCGTTTATAGTAGGACGTTCCTTAAGTCTTATAAGCTGGAGACGTTCCCACGGTGTAAGTGTGTTTTCGGTGTCGTTCATGATCTCTTTAAGTCCTCCGCTTTGCTTTATATCTCTTCAGGACGGTAATTGTTGAGGATCATAAGGTGAGAAAGCACGCTTCTCATTTTCTTTCTCTCAGCAATCATGTCAACAAATCCTTTTTCAAGCTGGAATTCAGCAAGCTGGAAATCATCAGGAAGTCTCTGCTTGATGGTGCCTTCGATAACACGTCTGCCGGCAAATCCTACAAGTACCTTCGGTTCTGCTATGATGATATCTCCGAGGGATGCAAATGAAGCTGTAACACCGCCTGTGGTCGGATCAGTGAGCACAGTGATGTAGAGCTGGCCTGCATCGCCGTGTCTTGCAACAGCGCCTGATGTCTTTGCCATCTGCATGAGTGATACCATGCCTTCCTGCATTCTTGCGCCTCCTGATGCTGTGAAAGCGATGAAAGGAAGCTTGTTTTCCGTTGCGTACTCAATGGCGCGTGTGATCTTTTCACCGACAACGCTTCCCATTGATGCCATCATGTAGGATGCATCCATTACCGCTATTACAACGCGTATTTTTCTGATACGGCATTCACCTGTGATGACCGCGTCGCTTAACCCTGTCTGTGAACGAAGAGCCTCCTGCTTTTTTTCGTACCCCGGAAATTCTATAGGGTTTTTGCTTATCATGTCCTTGTCGAATTCAACGAATGAATTCTTGTCAGCTGTGATCTTTATCCTTTCTCTTGCAGAAAGCCTTCCGTGGTAATTGCATGAAGGACAAACCTTGTTGTTTCTGATGTAGTCGTCCTCAAAAAGAGTGGTCCTGCATCTCGGGCACTTGAAAATGATGTTTTCAGGTATGGTCGTGTCTGATACGACATCCTGTTCCTTTTCCCTGTTACCGCCGTTAAATCTGGTCTTTACGACTTGAAAGATATCTTCAAACATCTTTTATGGCTCCTTTGTACAAGTCTTCGCTTGCTTTATCTCTGTTCAAGAAATTTTTCTATAAAACCAACATCGTAGGCTCCGCTTCCGAAGGTCTCATTTCTGATGAGGTCGAGCTGGAACTCGATGTTTGTATCTATACCGCCTACTATGAATTCGGAAAGTGCCCATGACATTTTCTTTATAGCTTCCTCACGCGTGTTTCCGTAAACGATAAGCTTTGAGATCATGGAGTCATAGTAAGGAGTGATCGCATAGCCCTGGTAAACAGCACTGTCCACTCTTACGCCAGGACCGCCCGGTGTGTAGAGTGCTGTTATGACGCCCGGACAAGGTCTGAAATTCTTTTCAGGACACTCAGCGTTGATACGGCATTCAATGGCATGCCCTCTGAGTTTTATGTCGTCCTGAGTGAAGCTGAGATCTTCACCGGCTGCTATTTTTATCTGTGTTTTTACAAGGTCAACACCTGTAACGAATTCGGTTATCGGGTGCTCGACCTGAATTCTTGTGTTCATTTCCATGAAGTAGAAGTCGCCGTTCTTGTCCACAAGGAATTC
>CADAPI010000037.1 GCA_902789705.1 uncultured Ruminococcus sp. | reverse complement strand
CCGGCTTTTCCGCCGATAGATTTTTCTTTTCCGCTTACGTTTTTCAAATCAAAAATATACATATCAGTCACCCAGTATCCTGTTTACATTATCATAAACATATTTTCTAAGCTCATCGTCATTTTTCAGATCGATGCCGCATACTTCCTTTATTTCCTTGTGGCGGAGCACGGCAAGCTCGTGAAGGCTTGAAAGCTCAAAAGCGATGAGCTGACATTCTCCGTCGGTCTTCCTGTCACCGAAGTGCATCTTTATAAATCCTGCGGAGGCGCGTTTGTCGCCTATCTTTCGTGTGATGAGAATATGCTTTGTAAGCGCGGAACAGTAATTGAAATATTCAAGCATGAGCTTCATCGAATGGAAGTGTATCTCCGCCAGCATTTCCTTAGGTGGAAGACTGCTTTGCAAGACGGCTGCAAAAGACGGATCCAGTTCAAGTGCCTTCTTTTCCAGCATTGAAAACACTTCAAACAGAAGCTCCTCGCGTGAACCGAAGCAGTAGTTTATCATAGCGAGATTGACGCCGGCTTCCTTAGTGATCGCACGGGCCGTCACTTCATTCGGATCATCACACTGTCCCATAAGTTTTTCCGCCGCTTCGATAAGAGCGGCTCTTGTTTTTTCAAGATCCCGTTTCATAGTACCTCCGTTGAATTATTAAACGCGTTTAATAATGATATTGTACACTCTTCTTGATGAAGGTTTGTCAATAGTTTTTTGAATTTGTTAGAATTTACGCATTTTGCACATAATTTCGTTGACATACTGGGGCGCACATGTTAAAATTAATATAGTATATCATCTGCAGGGAGGGGATCATATTTGACTGAGCAGGACAAAAACTGGAAAGTTCTTAAAACAGTTATGAGAGTTATTATAATACTGCTGATGATAATAGCTGCCGGGCTGCTTGGCGTTCATATCTGGTTTAAGTTTATACGGAAACCGGCAGTGACGGAGCCGGCGGATAATGCGGTGCGGAATGCTGTTGTTACAGATGTTGCTTTTGACAGATCTGTGCTTGACGGTGTTGATACAGACAATACTGAAAGCTTTGATGTAAAGATGAACAGGGACTGGACTTTTAAGGAAGGCACAGTGCCCTCAGGCGATGCCTATGTTGAAAATCCGGTTTCCAATGTGAACGATGTTTATTTTGACATCACGGTAAACGATTCTGAACAGCCGGTTTATACTTCGCCTGTTCTTCCTATAGGAAGCCACATCGAAAACATCACGCTTGAGACTGATCTTCCCGCGGGGAAGTATAATTCGGTACTTAAGTACCACATGCTAGGAAAAGACGGAAAAACAGTTACAGGGGAACTGCAGATAGCTCTTACAATCACCGTATTAAGCTGATCTGCAAAAGACGAAAAATGCTGGTATATACCAGGGGATGATAAGGGATGAATGAATACAAACGAATGGCCGCGATACTGCTGATTCTTATCTTCGCCATTGCAGATCTTACGCTGACGGTGCTTAAGGATTTTGAGGAAAGCGGCATAAAACGAGACAGAAGATACCGTGCTGATATTGGCGATACCTTCGCTGAACAGGAAGACTGGAATGTCGATCCTGAAGTTACCGGTGAAGCAGTAACGGATAGTCCGGAAAATACAGAGGAAACAAAACCTGATATAAAAAAGCCTGAGGCCGAAAAGAAACCGGTCATACCTCTTGCCGACATCAGCGACGAAGCAAAGGCTCTGACTATGATAAGAGTCAACGGAAGACTCGAAGGACTTGTTGACAAAAAGGTTTTTGAAGTAAGTCTGCCGGTAGAGAGCACGGATATTGAATATATTGCTGACCCTCAGGGACTTATCTGCAGGACGGGATATGCAGCCTATGAAAATTCATGGTTTGATCCTGAATCGAACGTTTATTTTTCCCGTGGACAGATAGCCGACGGAAAGGGCGAAAGCAAAGAATGCTACACGGGTACGAGTGCGCCTTTTAAGGTCGTGAATAAAAGTTCCTGCGCAGTTTCCGTGGTTGCGCGTATGTTTACTGAATACGACAGCGGAAATGGCGTTAAGGTTCCTCTTGTCACTGATACCGCCTGGGAAGATTCAAAAAAACCGGGAATATACCTTGCCGTTCTTCGCAGTGACGATAAGACGGAGACGGCACTTGACCGTCACGAAAAGATAATAACATCCTCCATAGCCGGATGTCCGGGAGCATACTGCTGCAGATATGACGGGCCGGAAACATACCGTCTGGATCTGATGACGGAAGAGGAGCTTGCAGAGTTTAAGGCAGATCCGAAAAACAGGAACGTAAATACGGAATTCAGTGAGTTTGCGCTGACGCTCAAAGGGGAATGTGCCAGAGATGCCGAATGGGATCCGGACACGGAATACATTTTTCCGTCAGTATCGATAATCTGGAATGTAGGGCTTGCAGAATCTGCGAAACCGGCAGTCACACAGAAAACAGTCTCCGTTGCAGGTAATGATCCGGTTGAGATAAGCTACAGCTTCGGAATACTTGACGGCGCAGCAGATGCCATAACCACTGCATACTACATCACTCCGGAAGGCGAGGAAAGAGATCTCCGCTGGAACGGATATTATCTGATTTTTTCTGACCAGAGCCAGAATGTTACACTTACACCTGAGTTCCTGGAATATGCAAGGGAACGTAACGGCGGCGTGCTGAAGCTTCATTTCAACGACCCGGCAGATACGTATGCCGAGATAACTCTTGATACAGACAAATCTCCGGGACTTGCCGTTTCCGAATACGTGATCACATCAGGCGAAACCAAACAGATAACCATCGAATACGACACGGGAACAGGAGAAAAGGCGGCATCCGGAATAGCGTCCATGACTTTCGGAAAGACTAATCTTTTAACATCTTCGTACTCATCTGTTAAAAACGGCACCATAACTCTTAATGCAAACGCCGTAAGGATGATAAGCGGTAAAAAAGGCGGAAAAGTCGTAATAACCTTTGATGACGCCACCCATACCAGATGCACGGTAAAGATAAAAACAGAAAGCTAAGGAAACACTGATTAAATCGGAAATCCGGCTTAGTCGGATTTCCGGAGATGGGATTTGCGGGGCTTCGCCCCGGACCCCCACGCTGATTTATGAATAAATCAGCGTTTTCCTAAGGAAACACAGATAAAACCGGAAATATACCATAAAATAAAAGCTCAGCATATCAGCCGTGTAAACGGTTATGATATGCTGAGCTTTTTAATGTATTCTTATATCTGTAAGAGCGCACTGGTCGCCTGACAGGGCGACGTACAGCTTTTCGGGACAATCGTATATATCTGTTGTGTTTTCAAGACAGAGCCCTGCATAAGTGACGGCTGTGATGACGGTACTGTTTTTTATTCTGAACAGTGCCGTACATTCCGCACCCTCCATGCTGATCTGTCTCCAGCAGTCCCATCCGTTAAAATTCTCCTTGTTTACTTCAAGGCTGTTGAATCCAATGTCGTCATCTCCTGAGATCTCGCCGTTGAGTTTGAGCATTGTATATTCGCGGTAGTCCGGACCGTTTACCCTGCCGTCTTCCGAATAGAACAGGATAATGTACGGACAGTGCCAGGTCTGTGCGGATGAAGGGAGGCTCATTGCGTGAAATTCAACTTTCAGTCTGCCGTTAAGCGGTATTCCCTCAGTAGTTTCGGACCGCGTGCTGTCGATCTGAATATTCGGTATGTCGCCGGTCAGACGGTCGGTGTATACGACCTTCGGAGCGATACGCGGTATGTCTCCGGCCCACAGCTCGGTGTTTTTCTTTTCAGTTTTTATATTTTCTATCTGACAGTTTTCACCGGTGATACCTATGTACGCATATTTTGAACTGTCCTGAAGTGCAATTATTACTTCGGCTTTTTTTGTTCTGCTTTCAATAACGATCTTTGCGTGATCTTCGAATCGTCCTGCCGTTACAAGATATGAGTCGTTTCTGTCGCTGTTTTCGCCGCCATCATCTTTTTCGGTCACGTTCGATTCCATATTTCGCGCTGCCGTGCATATGATATGTCCGTCCGGCCATATCTCTCCGTATTCAAGATAGTTGAAGATGCGTATCGACTCTTCATCGAAGTGCGTACGCCTGTCATATGAGTCGAATATGATGAATGAAGGGGACGAGAATTCATTCTTTTCTGACAGCGGACGGCAGGTAAAGCTTATTTCAGTCAGCGCCTGTTCAATAAGGATTCCGCGTGATATCTTTGATCGGTAATCAGCGGAAGTTATCTCTGTTTCCGGTTCACTGCTTATTTCTGTGCCGCTGTCCTGCATAAGATATTCCGGATCGTTGTCGATGAGGTTTACCATTATCCGCGCGAATCTCGGGTCAAATAAAGTACCCGAATTTTCTATAAGTTCCTCACGCACGGCGAGCCGTGGATACGGTGAGCGGTCATACTGTACCGATGTCATTGTGGCGTAGTGATCTGCAACGGCAACTATTCTGGCGGCTTCAGGGATCTCATCCCCCCTGAGACCGTCAGGATATCCGAGTCCGTCATAGCGCTCATTTACGCTGCGTGCAGCACTGCAAAGGAACGGATATTCCGTTATACTTGAAAGAATTCTGTCGCCGATGACCGGTATCTGTTCAAGTACCTTCTGTTCTTCGGAAGTAAGCTTTCCGTCTTTGTCTATAATGCTTTCAGGTATGCCTATTTTTCCGATGTCGTGAAGAAGTCCCGCAAAGTAGATCTCTTCGCAGTCCTTTTCGTTCTTTCCGATCGCACGCGCAATCATTTCCGCGTATTCAGCTACACGGGCTGAATGTCCGGCGGTACTGTCGCTCCGCTCTTCGACGGCGTTTATAAAAGCTGATGCCGTCTGGTCAAAGAGCCTGTGCATGCTTTTTCGTTCTTCCTGCAGAAACTCAATCTCAAGCTTGTTGAGGCGCTGCATTTTAATGTCTATATCATAAAGAGCAGATATATAGACAAGTATCGAAACGCATACAATGGTAATGTTTGTGAGTGACAGCCCGTATACGAACAGCTGAATGAACGAGGCAAAGACCGGTAATGTGATAAAGTGGAGCAGCGCAAGGAAAGTTCTTTTTGTGAAACGTTTCCGGAACTGTATGAGCACTGTAAGCTGCAGCGGCGGAGAAAGAAGAGGAAACAGGTAGCACAGGATGAATCCCGGTCCGCGGTGATAAACATTGCTGTCGTCAAAATAGTAGTACATTCCTGTAAACTGCGAAATAACAACCATTACGATGCCGAGTATGCTCAGAGCATTGGCTGCTTTCAGTCGTTTCGGAAGCACTTTTAACCCGGCTTCATTTATTACCAGATCCGAAAGATAGAGGTTCAGAGCCATTATAACCACAAGGGTAAGCGTGTAAACCATGTAGTTCGTAAAACGCACCATTATGTATCCCGAATCATCGGTACTTCCGGAATAGATGTAGGCGAGTCTGTCAAAAAAGAGAAGGAGCATACTGCTCGCTCCCAGAAGCATAAGCGTTATGCGTCTGGTTTTCTGAATGTTTTTTGCTATAAGAACAAAAACTGAAATGGCTGCACAGGCGCCGGTAAGTGCGACCATAAGATTCAGCTGGATCTCAGATAAACGTTCGGTCATACATTATTGATCCCCTTTTATATCATTGTCATTGTATTTCGTGAGAACATCCTTTACTTCAGGCAGTGCATCGAGAAACACCTCAACGCATTTTGCATCAAACTGTGTGCCCGAACCCCTTTTTATGATCTCGACCGCCTTTTCAAGAGGATAGGCCGGTTTGTAAACTCTTTTTGAAGTAAGCGCATCGAATACATCAGCAACGGCCATAATACGTGCGGAAAGCGGTATTGCTTCGCCGTGAAGACCTTCAGGATATCCTTTTCCGTCCCAGCGCTCGTGATGGTAAGCAGCCATGTTGCGTGCTTCCTTCAGATAGCTTTCGCCTTCGACTGTGCTTATGGCGTGATCCATAATGAGTCTGCCGGACTTGGTATGGGTCTTCATTATATCGAATTCCTTGTCAGTAAGCTTTCCCGGCTTGTTGAGAATTGTGTCGCTTATGTTTATCTTGCCGACATCGTGGAGCGGTGCCGACATGACAACGTCACTTATGTATTTCGGTGTTATCTTTTCAGCGTAGTAGCCTTTTTTCTGAAGTCCCTCAAGAATAATCTTTACATAGGCTGCGGTTTTCTGTACATGTGCACCGGTATCTGAATCGCGGTTTTCCACCATGTCGGCCATGGTGACGATAAGGCCGTTCTGCATTCTGGCCGATGATTCAGCATATCGTCTTATTGCTCTTACCTGTTCCGCCGTGTTCGATTCCATCAGACAGATGGCGTTGTACAGATCTTCGAGTTCGTCGCCGGTACGGATACCAATTGAACGTATCCTGCGGACGTTTTCGTCAGTTTCCTGCTGGCTGCCGCCGCTTTTGATGAAGCTGTCCGTGCATCTGGTAATGCTGCTTATCGGATATACAAGACTGAAACCTGAGAATGAAATACCGAAGCAGAGTGTAAGTATGAAATAAGCTGAAAGTATGATAAGCAGTCTTACAAAAAAGTCATTGTCGTATTCGACAATAAATTTCATGGTTACATCCGCACATACAAAACCTACAACGTTGTCACTGCTGTCTTCTATCGGAGAAAATACAGTGATCTCACGGCCGGAACGCTCCTCCCTTTCGACCGGAGCTGCCTTTCTGCCGAACTGCAGTTCATAAAGATAAGGCGTAAAAGTCTGTATGAATGAATCATCCGATCCTGCGTCACTTTCATCATCAAGATCGAGTATACAATTAAAGCCGCCGTTTTCTGCACATATCAGGTACATATTATCTATGGCATGGGAATTGTTCTTTATTCCGTTCATAATTTCCCGGAGCCTGATATATTCATCGGTGGGCTTTCCGTCCTTAACGAGTTCACCGATCTTTTCAGGATCGATATATGCAGAAATATAATCTGCAGCGTTCTGCGAATCTTTGATATATGTGACCTTGGCTCTTTCAAAGTTTACGTTTAATCCTATCCATCCCATGACTGTAACAGGGATTACTGCGGCAACTGAAAGAGTGACCACCAGCTTGTTTCTCAGGGAATTGATACGTGTTTTCGCGTGTATGTCTTTTATCGCTTCCTTTGAAAGAGGTTTCTGTTTCCATTCACCGTCCTTTATCTGTTTGATGTATTCGATCGGGATGAAACGTATGATGATAAGCGCGATGAAGACAGATATTATCTTGTCGGCTGAATTGAACAGAATATTTACAGCTATTATGCTCAGAAACAGCGGTAAACCTGTCCCTGAGGTAAAGGCTTCAGCAGCATCATTTATAACGCTGAACTGTGAATCGCCCATGAGGAACCACTGGAGTACCGTACCTGCAGCTCCGCTTATGAGTGATATCAGAACGCATAAAAAAAGAATATTTTTCTTTCCGGGAAGTGATTTGTGATTCATGGTCCACGATGTGCACAGTGCGACCACAACATTGATTATCGCAAAATAAAGTGCGTATTCGTTGAAAAGACTGCAGGCAAGATTGGTTATTGCCGCAGTAAGTACTCCCGGAAAAGTACCGCACAGTATCGTGACACCTATTGTTCCGGCGGTGTCAAAATACAGCGGCAGACCGGTCCTGTACGTAATAAATGCAAGCAGGACGTTTATAATGATACCTGACACGACTGCTATCTGTCTAGGTAACTTTTTATTATTATTTATCAAGTGATGGTTCACCTGCTATTCCCCCTAATATTTATCATAACGAAAAGAACAAACCGGATAACAGTATACAGGAGTTTTTCCGGAGTGTTCAGTATAGAATCAACGTTAGTATACAGAGTTATTATAGCATTTTTCATTGTGATTTTAAAGCTTTTAGTGAAATAAAGAGTCATTCCTCACACAAATCAGCATATTAAACAAATAGCACGGGGTATAGTCTTCTGTATCGGCACGTCTTTTAATTTTTAAATAGTTCCGGAATAATTTTTGCAAGAGATCTGATAAGTCCATTAAGGGAACACTGATTAAACCGGAAATCCGGCTTCGCCGGATTTCCGGAGGTGGGATTTGCGGGGCTTCGCCCCGAACCCCCACGCTGATTTATTAATAAATCAGCGTTTTCTTAAGTAACCTTTTAATTAAATTTGTACTGAACTATTGTTCACAGATTTTTGAAATCAAAATACAATATATCAGTACTGAAAATATTATATGTTATTGATTTTGTATAAAGAAATCTATATAATAGGTATAGATGATGGAATGGATGATAGTTTTGAGCTGTTTCCATTATAAAGGACTGTAAAGGATTACTGATCATATTGCAGAACGGGTTAGAAAAGATCAGTACATCCTTAAAGTGTAAATTTAAATGATTATTGTGTTTTGGAGGAATTGTGTAATGAATAAAGCAGCAAGATATGCGGTTTGCTTAGTTGCATCTTTAATGCTCACATCGGCCGTGGCTCCTTTCAACGGAGCAGATGTTTTTACCGGAACAGGATCGGAACACGCAGTTGTATACGCTGCGGAAAGTTCGGTAAAGGTACTCACTTCGGCAGGATACGGTGAAGGAATGTATGCGACATGGTCTTCAGTCTCAGGAGCATCGGGCTACAACGTTTATGTGGACGGAAACAAAATCGACTCCATGCTCACAAGACAGTATCCGGGATACATGAGAGCAGATGCTGTCGGTATCAAAGCCGGAAGCCATACAATGAAGATCGTTCCTGTTATAAACGGAAAGGAAGATACTTCAAAGGCAGCTGAGACAAAGGCAGATGCATATCAGCACGACAGAACAGGATTCGGATTTGTGAACGGATCAGCTTCAGGTGCGTACAACAATGACGGTACACTTAAGTCAGGTGCAGTGGTAGTATATGTAACTGAAGCTACAAAGGACAGTGTAAAGGCAAGTATTGACTCAACGGGTAAGGGAGCAACTGAACAGGTCGGCATCCAGAATATCATTACTGCGTACAAGAAGGGAAAGGATTCAAGACCTCTCTGTGTAAGAGTTATCGGAAACATCACTGACCCGGCAAACATGCCTAAGGGCGATCTTATGATCGACACAGTAAAGGCAGGCGTTACAGTTGAAGGTATAGGAAACGACGCTGTATTCAACGGTTTCGGACTTGTAATGAAGAACTGCTCAAACGTTGAAGTAAGAAACATAGGCTTTATGAACTGCAACAGCTCAGAAGGCGATGACTGCGGACTTCAGCAGGGCAATGACCACATCTGGGTACACAACTGTGATTTCTTCTACGGCGATGCAGGTTCAGACGCTGACCAGGCAAAGGGCGACGGCGCTCTCGATACCAAGACTTCAACTTACGTAACTCATTCATACAACCATTTCTGGGATAACGGAAAATGCAATCTCCAGGGTATGAAGAGCGAAAAAACAGAAAACTATATCACTTATCACCACAACTGGTACGATCACTCTGATTCACGTCATCCGAGAATCAGAACATGCTCAGTTCACATCTACAACAACTACTTTGACGGAAATGCAAAGTACGGTGTAGGCGTTACAATGGGTGCTTCGGCATTTGTTGAAAGCAACTACTTCAGAGCATGCAAATATCCTATGCTCAGCTCTATGCAGGGTACTGACGCCAAGGGCGAGGGAACATTCTCCGGCGAAGACGGCGGTATCATCAAGGCATTCGGCAACATTATAAAAGATGCCGGCGGTTACATCACATACCAGCAGGACAAGTCAAGCTTTGACGCTTACGAGGCAGGCAGCCGCACTGAAAAGGTTCCTGCAGATGCGAAGACACGTCAGGGCGGAACAGGATATAACAACTTCGATACATCTGCAGTAATGTACAGCTGTACAATTGATAAGGCAGAAGATGTACCTTCTGTAGTTACTGCAAAGGCAGGAAGAGTTGACGGAGGTGACTTCAAGTGGAAGTTCGACAACTCTGTTGATGACGCAAGCTATGCGGTAAATACAGGACTCAAGTCTGCAATCACTTCATATAAGTCATCACTTATGGCTGTGGGCAGCGGTTTTAAGGAAGACAATACCCCTGCACCGACTGCTCAGCCGACAGTTCAGCCTACAGTCGAAGTTTCTCCTTCACCAACTACTGAACCAACTGTACAGCCGACAGTACAGCCAACTGTTCAGCCTACAGTTCAGGTTTCGGCACCTCCTGTAACAGGTTCGAACGTGATCTACTGCGCACCGAACGGAAACGGTGACGGCAAGTCAAAGGAAAGTCCGGCAAACGTACTTTCAGCTATAAAGTCAGTTCCTGCAGGCGGCGTTATCTATCTTCTCGAAGGTGAATACAAGTTTACTGAAACTATAAATATCGCAAAGGACAACAGCGGTAAGGAAGGCGCTCTCAAGACCATCATGGCTTATCCGGGAGCAAAGGTAAAGTTCAACTTTACAGGACAGGCTGTTGACGCTGCAAACAGAGGTTTCGTTCTCGCCGGTTCATACTGGCACTTCTACGGATTCGAGATCACAAAGGCCGGTGACAACGGTATGCTTCTCGCCGGCAACAACAATAAGATCGAAATGATGGTATTCAACGACAACCAGGATACCGGACTCCAGATCTCACGTCTCGATTCAAATGCTGCTACCATCGACCAGTGGCCTTCAAACAACCTCGTTCTCAACTGTACTTCAAAGAACAACTGTGACGACGCCACAATGGAAAATGCAGACGGATTCGCTGCAAAGCTCACATGCGGTCAGGGCAACGTATTTGACGGATGTATGGCATACAACAACTCCGATGACGGATGGGATCTCTACGCAAAGGAAGCAACAGGTCCTATCGGCGTGGTAACAATAAAGAACAGTATTGCTTTCCGAAACGGATTTACTGAATTCGGCGAAGGCTACGGCGACTGCGACGGCAACGGCTTCAAGCTCGGCGGTGCAGGTGTCGGTTCAGCGCACAAGGTCATCAACTGCCTTGCATTTGAAAACCTCCACTGCGGATTTACTGACAACAACAATCCGAAGCTCGAAAGCCTTACAAACTGTACTTCATTCAACAATAACCTCGAAGGCAAGGGCAAGCCGAACTTCTCGCTCTACCGCTGCACAGATGACGGATGCGATTTCAAGAACGTTATCTCAGTTTACGACGGCAATGTAAAGATCGCTGACAGCAAACTTCCTGGCGGCACAGCAAGTGACAAGTTTGTCGGAACACTTGAAAACGGCATCTACTTCAACAGTGCCTACTATCAGGTAACTTCAAAGACCAACGTTAAAAACGGTGAAAAGATCGGAACCAAGCTTTCATCAGCTCCGGGATCATCTGACTTTACAAAATACGGTAAGGCTCCTGCACAGGGAACAGACTTCCATAAGGAATGGAGAAACGCAGACGGTTCCATCTTCACAGGCGGACTTTACGAAACAGCTTCAGGAAGCAAGTATTCTGCTCTTGGTGCTCATTTTGCAAAGAGCAACGCACAGGCAAGCATTCCTTCGCCGCTTCCGACTGCAGAGACATCTCCTTCACCTGAACCGACAAAGGAAACATCACCGTCACCGGTACCTACAGCAGATGTATCACCATCACCGGTTCCGACAGAATCAGTTACACCGGCACCGACAGGAACTCCTGCAACACAGGAACCGGCAGTTAAATTCACATACGGCGATCTCGATGACAACGGCGTGATTGACATCACAGATCTTTCCATGCTCTCGATTCACTTTGTTGACAGAACACCGTTCACCAAGGCTCAGGAACTTGCAGCCGATGTAACAGGCGACAGCGAACTCAACCTCGCTGACCTCGCACATCTCAGACAGTATGTTTCCAAGGTGATCGACTGGCTCGGCAAAGAAAAATAATGCTTTTCATTAATAATGCTTTTTTCATCATAATATAAAATTTGATTCTCTTCTCCCAGCATAAAATACCGGCGCCTCCGGAATGTACATACAGTGCATTCCGGAGGCGTTTTTTTCGGTATGCCTTCGGCATGCTATAAAACCGGAAACAATCAGTATTGATATAAACATCAAAATATGATAAAATTATAAACAGATATACTCGGTACCGGAAAGGAGAAATCGGATAATGGCTTCAAAACTTCCTATAGGAATACAAGGTTTTATGGGACTTCGTAATGATGGTTACGTATATGTTGATAAAACAGAATATATATATGATCTGGCTCATAACGGAAAGGTGTATTTTCTCAGCCGCCCAAGACGTTTCGGCAAAAGCCTGCTGCTCTCGGCTATGAAGTATTACTGGGAAGGGAAAAAAGAACTTTTCAGAGGACTGAAAATAGAAAAGCTTGAAGAAAATAATCCGGAGGCATGGACGAAGTATCCTGTATTTTATTTTGATTTTAACGGTGCTAATTATAATGACTCTGATGCTCTGGAGTGTATTTTAAATGAACATTTGGATCGATGGGAAGAGAAATATGACATCACACCTGAAAAAGAACAGACTTTAGGTTCGAGATTCCGTAATCTTATTATCGCAGCTTCAAATATTTCAGGACTTCGCTGCGTTATCCTTGTAGATGAATATGACAAGCCACTGCTTGAAGCAATGGAAGACAAAAAACTGCTCGAACATAACAAAGGTGTATTCAAAGGTTTTTTCAGCACGCTTAAGGGATTTGACGAATATTTACAGTTCATATTCATTACGGGAGTAACCAAATTTCATAAAGTAAGCATTTTCAGTGATTTAAATCAGCTCAGAGATATTTCAATGAATGAAAAATATGCCGGAATATGCGGCATTACCGAATCAGAAATGAAAGAATATTTTGCTGATGATATCACCGAGATGGCTGATAAAAGGAAGATAAGTAAAGATGAATGCCTTGAAAAGCTGAAAAAGCATTATGACGGATATTATTTTCATCAGGATGGTATGGGTGTATACAATCCGTTCAGTTTATTAAATGCATTTGCTGACAGGAGCTTCGGGTCGTATTGGTTTGAAACAGGAACACCGACATTTCTCGTAAACATGATCAAGAACAGTGGTGCGGATCTTAGAAGATTTACTGACCATACGATTTATGCTAACGACAGAACTCTGAAGGATTATACAGGTGAAAGTACTGATCTGACGCCGCTTCTTTACCAGACCGGCTACCTTACAATTTCCGGTTATGACAGCCGACGTGACAGATACATACTCTCGTTTCCGAATGAAGAGGTCAAATACGGTTTTCTGGAATCACTGCTCCCGGCATTTGTACCGAAAGCAACAAGTACAAACGGACTTGATATCTTTACACTGGATGACTATATTGAAAACGGTGATACAGAAAAGATACGTGATGTTCTGACAGCGTTGTTTGCAGGTATAAACTATACACTGGAAACTGATCCTTTTGAGCATTATTTTCAGGCTGTCATCTATCTGGTATTTACTCTTCTTGGAAGAATGGTTCAGTGCGAAATGCACACCTTTACCGGACGTATAGACTGTAAAGTGGAAACAGACAGATTTATTTATCTGTTTGAATTCAAACGAGACGGATCTGCAGAGGACGCGCTTAAACAAATAGAAGATAAAAGCTATGATCTTCCGTTTAAAGCTGATAACAGAAAGGTCTATAAAATTGGCGTGAATTTTGATTCTAAATCAAGAACACTGGAAGACTGGAAAGTTTCAGAATAATAATCGGTATGCCTTCGGCATGCTATAGAAAAACCGGAAGCATCCTGCGGATGCTTCCGGTTTATTAATCAGCTGCCAAAGGCAGCTCACCATTAATAAAACTAAAATCATACGTCGCCATCAGTTATGTCATCGCTAAAGCACAAGCCAAGATTAGTATGACGTTCAAGCGAATGCAGTCCCTGTTGAATATACGCCCAGGAATCCTTATATCCTGTCATAACTGAAAAATCTGATTCAGAGATAAATTTTACAAAATCATCTGGTGATAATCTGTATTTCATTGCAAAATCAAATGAATCATTTTCTTTATCCTCATCACTGCTATTCAGTTTGTTATAAAGAACATGATCAAGATTGCAGGACATATAGAAAAGACGGTATGGAATGTCCCAGACTTTGTTACGACTGCAAAGCACCTGCATATGTCTGCTCTTGGTTTCATTTCTTTTTTCGATCCTTTTCTTATACTTTGTTCTTATTTCCGTTTCAGAATAGAATACTTCTTCCTTCTGCTCATCTTCAATAATACTGTCATTCGGTATAAAAGTCCCGTCTGTATCTGCAATGTGTATGATCTCTTTGAAATCACTCTTTTTAAAGTGTTTTGAATTAGCATAACTTTTAACTACATCACCAATACTGCTTACTATTGTTTTATTTCCAGCCATTGATTGTGTTGTGATGTCACCAAACATGATATGTACATATACTGATGAGGAATCAAACACTTTCGAAAGAACAGCACCAAGAGCCACTTCATCTGATGGACCTTCTACGATTATAAATACTATTTTTTTACGAGCCACGAACTACACCAGCCTCTCTGAATGCCAATGCAATTTCAAAATTGTTCGTAGGGCTGTAGACTTCTTCGTCCTGCTCTCCAAGTTCAATGTCACGATAATAAAAATCTCTAAGATTGTTATTGGTCTTGACATTGCTGAAGCGAATATATCTTCTGTCAGGGTTAGTTGTTGTAAAAGCTATGAAACTTTTGTCAATTGTTTCGAGAGGTCTGAGATTGTGGGAAGTGAAGATCAGCTGTCCTTTTCCCTGCTCAGATATAATATGAAGAAATTCACCAAGCAGATATTCAAAAATGCCGGAATCCAGTTCATCGATGGCAACCGTAATCGACGATTGATTATACACTACGATAAGAAGCTGGAGTACTGACACGATTTTCTTAATTCCTTCAGATTCATATTTTAACGGAATAACTTTGCTGTTCTTGTGGGAAACAAGCTGAACCTTGCATCCGGTTTCACCGTTCCGTAAAAGCTCAGTTCCCAGTTCTTCCATACCAATAGTAAGTCCTGGTACCATTTGTACAAGCACAATATTCATACGATCTACAACCGTCCTGACAATGTCAAGAGCGTCCTGCGGGATCAAAGAAGGCTCATTCAGATTGATCAGTACACTTCCAAGACTGATCTTACCGTTTTCTTCAACTTTAAAATTGAGCGGGATAGTGTTCAGACTGAGCATTCCGGATTTCTGTGTATCTATAATGAAAAGTTCTGTATTACCGTACTTCGTTAGAAGATTAAACAGCTCAACGTGAAAAACATCCTCACAATTCTTACGAACAGTATTCAGTAATCCCAGTGAAAAAAGAAAAGAACGTGATGAAGTATAGGCTATTTTCTTTGCTACAAGAAGATCGGTAAATATTTTTTTGTCTTTTCCAATCAGTACTTCCATTTTTGTAACAGGTGAAAGTAATCCGTCTGCTCCTGTATTAGCAAGAGTTTGCATTCTGACCTGATTATCAGTATTCTGATATCCATAAGAAAGCACTTCATTAAAGAGCACGGTCTTATATTTTTGGCCCTGTATATCATAGTCAGCATTCTGATCAGATTCATCCAGTTCCTTTTTCAGGCAAAGTTCATACTGTGCATTATATGTTGTCTTAAGTGATTCGCTCCATATTTTGAAACGAAATATCAGTTTGGATGAATCACAGTCGACATTGACAAAATCACCGTAAAAGTCAGGCAGAGCTTTGCCGGTTAGGGCGTATTTCAGTACCGACAGTGCGTCTATTAAAGCGGTCTTTCCG
>CADAPI010000036.1 GCA_902789705.1 uncultured Ruminococcus sp. | reverse complement strand
ACTGTCCCGCTCTTCCTTTTCAAGTCCGTCGAGAAATTCAAGACAGAGCTTAGTGGTATAGTGCTGACCGCTTCCGAAACTTGAAGCAGGATCTATCTCAAGGACAGTACGGTCTGTTTCACCGATATTCTCCCATGAAGGCTTGACCATAAGTCTCTTGCCTATCTCCATAGGCTTAAAGTACTGCTTCCAGTTATTAGCCCAGTCCTCTTCCTTTACGTTCTTCATATCTGTTTCCAGTCTTCCGTAAAGGCCTTCACTGTCGTTTGCTTTCATTGTTGCAAGCTGTTTTCAGGAAGATATACTGTTACCGTAGTTTCACACTCAGCAAGCTGCATCAGATCATCTTCAAGATAATCCCAGTTGCCTTCCTTGTTCTGAAGAAATTCCTTAAAGTCATTTGCATCTTTTATAGCAAATCCTCTTATACCGATATCCATAAGTCCGGATGTAACAAGGTCTATTCCCTCAGTAGTTGTAAATATATCAAGTTCTGTCCAGTTCATTACAGTTTCCTCCCTTAAAACACTCAATTCTTAATATACCACAAAAATGAAAAGTTGTAAAGTGTATTTATTGTGAATGTAACGTTCTTTTTTTCTTTACACTCTGATCATTCATAAAAAAGGCCTGACAGACTGCAGTGCCGAGTCCGTCAGGCCGTAAATATTCAATTATTTTCTTGCCACAAACATGCTTCGTACTGCAACAAGGTCGCCGAGCGTTACTGAGCCGTCAGAATTTACGTCTGCTTCCTCGTAAAGAATGTTTATCTTTCTGCCTTCGAAATGATCACGGAGCATTATGTAGTCGAGAACATTTATAAAGCCGTTTCCGTCAACGTCGCCTCTGAGAATGCCGTATTCATCCGGTTCAGGCTTTATTGCTGCGCCGCCGTACATTGCTGTGCCTATTACGGCTTCTGCAGGTGCTGTATCTGAAACTGGTTCCTTTTCAGTTTCTGCAGGTGATTCAGACGCCGCTGTGGTTTCTTCCGGTTCTTTAGTTTCCGCCGGATCTTCAGTGACCTTCTCAGGTTCTTCGGTTACAGCCGGTGTCTCAGCAATTACCTCATCTTCCGGCACCACATAGTCAAGGCATATCCAGCCCCTGCGGCCATTGTATTCGGTCATGCCCCATCTGTCGTTTTCATCTTCTCCGTATACTGTAACGGAAGTTCCATTCGGGATCACGCAGATTATATCGTTATCAGTTCCGGGACCGGTGCGGAAATTCAGTGCTGCACTTGTTTTGCATCTGAATTCACTTAAGTCTGATACTTCCGGTTCCTTTTCTGTTATAACTGTCGTAACCGCTTCGGTAACTGTTGTTTCCGGTAAAGTTGTTATTTCAGTCGTCGTTGTAGTTTCGGCTGTTGTCACCGGTGCCGCAGTGGTTGTCGTTTCAGAAGTCGTGGTCGTAACCGCAGTTGTTACCGGCGGTTCTGTGATTCTCGCAGTTTCAGTAACCTTTTCAGTATCTGTCATGACCGGCGCTGTTTCCGCAGCTGTTGTTACAGCCGGTAAAGCCGGATCTTCTGTTATAAACGATACAAACTGCTCGCCTTCCTTCAGTTTGCCTGTAAACGGAACCGTATATTCAAGGCATATCCACGCTGTCGCTTCGTTGTATATTATCATGCCCCAGCATCCTGAAATGCCCTTGACCTCGACCCGTGAGCCCTTGAAAAGCCCGCCGATACGTTCCGAAGATGATGAAGGATGTTTTCTTACATTGAGAATATCAGCCGTTGTAACATATCTTCCTGTGTTATAATTGTATTCAAGTTCCGGCATTTCATCGACAGTATATTTTGATTCAAACACCTTGATGCATGTATTGCCGAGATGGTCATACTGTTCAAACACGTCAGTATTTCTGTATCCGCCCGGATCAAAGGATATGATCCTGTCGTTTTCGATCCTGTCAACAGCTACCCAGTGTCCTGAATTCTGGACATCGATTATAACGTATTTGCCTTCGTCAACGTATTTTTTTATAGCTTCGTAACGTTCCTCGTAAGGAAGCTTCTCTTTCAGATATTCAGTCTTTACAAATCTGAACCCCGGTGCGACACTGCTTACTCTTCCCCAGTAAATATCGCCTTCGGAACCAAATCCGTTAAACTGACTCATGAGTCTGCAGAACATACCAGGATCAAAATCTGTTCCCTTAAAGTTTCCTGCCTTAGCGACCAGAAACGCCATCGATGTCGTTGCACATCCGCTTCCGCGCATATTATAGCCGCTTTTTCCAAGATGGATGTCTCCCCATCTGTCATCGAACTGTTTCCATGATCTTATTTCTGTAATATCAGTTACTGCATGAACACTGACAAGCTCCCCTAAAGATCCTGTACAGCTCGCCGATGCCACAAGACAGGCCGCCGTAAATGACAGAACACGAAGACTTCCCCTTTTAATAAATCCCTTCATAAAAAATTTCCCCTTTAATCCATAATAATATCTCTTCTGATCAGAAAAATTTACAGGCTTTGCCCCATGCCCCGATGATTTGAAGATCATCTTCTCCTCTGATCACATTTCCCATAAAATGTTACAAATCAATTTCAATTCCCTATTACATTATAATTGATTTGACGGAAAGTGTCAATGAATCGTAATCATTTTTGTTCATATTAACACAAGAGCACATGCTTATTTGTTATCTCATAAGTACCTGAATTTATTAAAGGGGGAAATCAAAAATTTCACAAATTATTTTTGGATTTTATATCACAGTAATTTCCGGAAATTTATATTATTACACAAAAAGGCATACCAGAAAATCTGATATGCCTCATGTTTTTCTTAAATTGTTACCGGATGTGCAGGCAATGCTACTCACTCAGTGCATATTCCACGATCATTTCCTTTGCTGTTACTTCAGAAAGACTGCAGCGTTCGAGAGTAAAGGTTATCTTACCATCATGATCTGCGTTCATTCTTACTACCTCAGGAAGCACCCACATAAGCTCTGTTTCATTTTTTTCAGAACTTACGATCATAGGAACGCTTTCACATGTACCGCCGCGGAAATTTCCGGTGTCGATGGTGAATTTACCTTTAAGTTCTGACACTGGTTCTGAGCCTTCAAACTTCATTGTAAGGCAGCACGGCATGTGATATGTCTCCAGAACATCAGAAACGTTTACGGAAATAACGTTGTCCGGTTCAGCCGGTTTAATGACTTTGTTTATTTCACTGCCCGACTCGCCGTCACACGGAATCAGCTGAACAGCCCTTTTGTGACATACGACCCTGTCAAGAACGATCTTTTCAACGTTGCTCCACCAGTAACCGAAAAGTATCGAGCCGCGCGGTACTGTAACGTAGTCCAGAATTTCGTCCGGGATCACCCAGGTAACACTTCCGCTGGTGCCGGCGCTGACAGAAAAGTCTTCAGGTGTCTGATACCAGATATTATCTGTTTTCGCTTCACACTTGTTGTCAACGGAAATACCGAATCCGCCTTTTACTTCACCAAGGCCGGATACACCGTCTGCAGCATGATAGTAGAACGTAAAGGAATCGATAGTGTCTCCGGGATCGGCAAACTTGTCAAGATCCATCTTGTATGTCTTCTTGCTGTTCCTGTCAAGTTCGACCCCGAGATCTGTAAGCTCGGTCTCAGCTTCTGCAACGACCATTTTGAGAGGACTTTCATGTTTCGGCTTTGTCTCGGCCGGCTCAGTAACAGGTTCAGTCTCCCAGTTGTCAAGATACTGGGCATTTTCCGAAGTATCGGTTACTTCCGCTTTATGTCCGTCATCACCTGATGAAGCGCTGTGCCCTAAACCGAAAACTATAATCCCCACAAGCACAGCAGCCAGTAAAAGAAAGACTATCACATAAACAGTGATCCTTCCTTTTGATTTATCTTCATTCACTTTGTTTTCTCCTCACTGATTCCCTGTAGCATGTTATTGAAAAAAAACAATTTTTGTGTTATCATATTCATATCAATTCAACCGAAAGGAAAATGACTTTAATACAAAGTCATAAATCTTAAAATGCATAGTGTCAGCTATAAAGTCGCACTCGGAGGAATAATCTCCTCGCTGTGCCTCATCTGTATGTTTCTCACCGGTGTATTTCCGGTACTCTATATTACTCTTCCCATGATAGCAGGAGTGCTTATGATGATAATGTCAGCCGAGATAACTCCGTCCTGGGCCTATCTTACTTTCATGGCCACCGGACTTCTTGCGATGTTCGTAACCTTCGACAAGGAAGCAGCACTGCTCTACATTCTGCTTTTCGGGCACTACCCTGTAACCAAACAGTTTATCGATAAAATAAAACCGTTCGTTATAAGACTCGCCGTAAAGCTCATTATCTTCAATACATGCATTATCTCTGAATTCTACCTTACCGCAAAAGTACTTGGAATGACAGAATTCTATGACGAGATCTGCACCAAAGGAAGACCATATGTGACATTTCTGCTGATACTCATCAACTTTGTATGTCTCACATATGACTACAGTCTGAACGGAATACTTGCACTCTATATGAAGCGAATAAAACCCGTATTACTCAGTAACAGGTAATTCCACTTCCGTACTGTTTACCTTTTCAACAAAATCATTTACTTTCTTTTTTAAAAGCGCTGCGTAAAGCAGTGCTTTTTTCATTTCACCTTTAACCACAAAATGATCAGCTATTCCTGCAATGCGGTCAATATGCTTTATATCTTTCTCCAGTTCCCCGCCTTTGCCGGAAAGGATAAGAAGACCGCTCTTGTAGAAAACCTTTTCTTCCTTAAGTCTGTCACTTACCGTGAAAACAGATCTGTTGATGGCTTCAGCGGTGATTTTTTCCGATATATTCACTGTATTCACCCTATTCCTTATTTTCGATCATTTTCTGAACCGACTTTATCTTTGCCACAGCCATGCTGTGAAGAAGATTAGGAAGCTGACGATGGAAATAATCATCAACAACAATGGTAAATTCGGTTATAACATTATTTCTGTTGAGAACTTCCTTGTACTCAAGTTCAGTTTTGCCTGACGCAAGCTTTTTATGATCTGCAAACACTTTATCAAAAAGTGCCAAAGCATATTTCATTATCATATCGCTTTCCTCGTCAAGTCTGAAACTCAGCAGTTCTGAAATATAGTCGAGATAAAACTCGCTTATTTCCGCCGGAATATCCGATCCGCTGCCAAGATACAAGTCCTTGAAATCAAGTATGAATGAACCGATTATATCATCAGTATCGATAGGCAGAGAACTGAACTCAAACAGTTTCAGATAGCGTGAAAATTCAGTAGGATTGTTTATTGAGAAATAATGCTCATATGTTCTTTCAAGAAATGTCTTGAAGTGAATGTCAAACCTGTTATCAACACGGTACCTGGCACCCTTGAGTTCCTTTCTGTACTTCCTTTTCAGATATCTGAGATTATCAGGTCTTACAGTGAAAACTCCCGACTTGTCTGTTCCCGCAGAATACTCGTAGATCTCAACACCATAGCTTCCGAATTCAGAATATGCTTCTGCAATTATTCTTTCAGATCTTTCGATGTCTGTATATCCTGCACGTCTTTTTTCGTTGTAGAGGATCACGTCAATGTCAGCATTCTTTGCTGAACCTACAGTCTTTTCGATGAGATACCTGAGATTTTCTTTCTTGTAAGGGAAGTCAGCGAAGATCACTGCCTTCCCTATTCTGATACTTTCCTGATCTGCAAAAACAGACTTAAGGTCGATCCCTGACACAGGGAATTCCACTATCCTGCCTTCTGCGATCTTGCTTGTATAGACAAGAACTTTTTTCTCATCAGTTATCACGTTTTCCTGGTCTGAATGAATAAAGATATAGCTTACATTTATTCTCAGAGAATTTGAATCTATAAGATGTCCCTCAGGCATGAGTTCCTGAGCGAAGCGGTATCTTACGTCATCACCAAGACAGATTATAAAATTATTGCAGCTGATATTCTTCATCAATTATTCTCCTTAGATCGCTATCTTGTCACTGCCTGAATTACAGTTAAGAGATCTCTTGAGTTCCTCGATTCTGTAGTAAAGTGACTTTATCGTACCGATCTGTCTGTTGATATTCTTTATCTTCTCGTTCTTCTCATCATTCGAGAGTGAAAGCTGGTACTTAAGAGCATCGATATTCTTGTTGATAAGATCGAATCTTCTTTCAAGATCGTTATGGAGTATGTCATCAAGCTTGATCCTGAATTCTTCTGCAAACTTATCGAGTGCCTCAGCTGCAAGAGTTGAGTAGGAATTTGTACCGTCATTGTAGAATGACTCGATGTACATTTTCTTCTTCAGATAAAGAGCAACGTTTTCACGGATGTATCTGTTCTTGAATCCTTCACGTTTTTCATCAAGCTGCTTGTGAAGCTCCGAGAGTATCGAGGTCTTGAGATGGATCTCTTCATTAAGCTCACTGCTCGGTTTTCCGTCATATTCGATGGCATTGTACTCCATGGTCTTCTGTCTGATCTGCTCGGAATACTCAGCAAGGCGCATTTCAACTTCCTTCTTCCATGCGCGTGTCTCTGTGTCGTCGATATATTCGGTCGTTTCAGTGATCTTCTTCTTTCTGAAAAGTCCGAAAAGGCTGAAACGAGGCTTTTCCTCAGTAGCGTAGACTCTCTTTACCTTAGGCTTTTCGAGTCCGTTTTCGTACTGCTGCTTTTCTTCCTTTATGAGATTAAGATCGTTGTAGATCTTTTCGCGTTCCTTTTCGATCCTCAGAGCCTTTGTGTACTGTGCAGTAAGCTCATCAAGTTCAGCCTGCATCGAATTGATCTCGACACATGTCTTGTTTACGCTTTCCTGATACTGTTCAATACCGAGTTCGAAAGAATTCTCAGTCTGGAAATATCTGCAGTCAGGACAGATATTGAATTCATAGTCAGAAATATAGATCCTTACTGACTCCGCAACGTCAGGAAGATACTTTCCTACTGCATTGGAAATGTCAGTTACGAGCTTTTCCTTGAATTCGAATGTAGCGGCGCTTACACCGTTGTTTATAATGGACGGAAGACTCTTTTCAAGTTCAATGAGGTCTTCTGTTGTCTGATAAGTCTGAAGGTTGGCGATCTGACGTCCCTTGAAAAGTCTTACCTTAGTAAGTGTGAAATCAAGGACGTTCTTGATGCTCTGGTCAATATCGGCATTGATCCTTGACCTGAGTTTATCCATCTTGTTTTCCGTTTCAGTTATCTTTGAAGAAAGTTCATCGATGATCTGCTGTGCATCACTGTTGTCAACAGCAGAATCATAAATGGCTGACTCAAGCTCCAGGTTTTTAAGAGTTTCGTCGATCATCTTGGAAGCTCTTGAAATAGGAGTTATAAGGCTGTTTCTTGCCTTGTCGCCTTCAGTGATGAAGTTCCAGAGACCGTCTTCAAATTCTTCCATTCTGGACATTTTGAGAAGTCTCGCCTTGTCTTCGTCAGATACTGATGTACGTCCGCGGTATGACAGATTCTCATGTGATCTTGCCACCAGCGCCTGATATGCTGAAATGCACCAGAATTCAGGAATATCCGTTGCATCCGGGAATATTCTTCCGAAGTTCTTGAGCATGTTTTCAGCTACTTTTTCGTATGATTCATTTTCGTTGTTCTTGATCTGGTCGATCTTGTTGAGTACGAAAATGATCTTGTCCGCCTTCGTTCTGATCTGGCTTAAAAACTCAAATTCGGACTGACCGCCCGGACGGTCCGCACTGAACATGAAAAGACAGACATTTGACTTCATGATCTGGGCTTCAGTGATCTCACGGTGGCCGTCGGCTGTACCGTTAAGACCAGGAGTGTCGACAAGCGTGATGTTTCCGTCAAGGAACGGTGAATCAAGGAAAAGATCCAGATGATTTACCGTTGCAGCAACAGGTATGTCACTTCTTGTACTTACATACTTGGAAATAACGTCAGTTTCGATGCTGTCGATATCTTCCGATGTGCCGTCAGCATAGTAAACGCAGCCCTTCTGCTGGTTATCCGCCTTGTTCTTGTGTCTGAGACAGGTAACAGTGGCAGTGGTTTCATCCGAGTATGACGGAAGGATCTTTTCGCCCATGAGTGCGTTGAGAAATGTTGATTTACCAACACTGAACTCACCGACGATAACGATCGAAAATTCTTCCTTCTGAAGCATATCGATAAAGTCTTCGATTATCTTTTCTTCAGCTGTATATCCGTTTTCAGAATAAAATCTGAGTATATCTTTCAGAACGAGATCGGTTTCCGTTCGTTTATCTTCAAACTGCGATAGATGTTTGTTCATAATCCAATTCCACCTTAAGTTCGTTATACATTTCTTCGATCTTCGTAATTTCAGCCTTCTTGTTTTTGAACCTGTTCTGTATATCTATAAGGTTTCCGTTTATGATCTCATCAAGAACGCTGTTCTTTTCTGAGAGTCTCTTTTCAAATTCGTTCTTAATATATCCCTTTACCAGTTCCGCATTGGAAGTAACATCTGAAACAAGTGATTCCCTGAACAGATTTGTAATGGAATTATCGCCTTCAAACAGATATGCTTCGATATCCTGTCTGAGCTGCTTTTTACGGAGTGTGAAGTATTCCGTTTCAAGACGTTCCTCAAACATAAGGAGTTCGTCTTTCTTGGCAGCGATCTCATGGTTGAGAATATCCATCTTTCTTGAATATGAAGCCTGTTCCTTGTCGTGAAGTTCGATCTTCTCCTCAAGAGCACATTTCTTTGACTCAAGATTTGAAAGTTCACGGTTGATAGCTTCACGTTCCTCGTCAGTACGTTCCTTGATCTCGCGCTTTTTCTTGTCCCATTCAAGACCTCTTGTGTCATCGTACTGAGGAACCTGTCTTGTGGATTTCTTCTTTCCGAGAATAAACTGGAAAAGACGTGCAATTCCCTTGCGGTCCTCTTCAAATTCCTCAACAATGTAGCGTACATCTTCAACAGGTCTGTCGCCAAGGGCCGCTTCCTTCCGTCTCTGCTCGGCAGTGAGGTCCTCCTTGTGCTTCTTTGCTGCGTCGATGTCTGCAAATATCTTTTCTATCTCGATCCTGTAACCTTCACGCTGCTTGTTGAAGTCCTCGAGGAACTTCTTGTTGTTAACGGCGATCTGTTCAAGATTTCTGATATCGTTCTTGATGTTGTCCGCAGCAAGCTCCTTGTCGATGGCTGCTGAGATCTTAAGGTCTGCATTGCTTCTGTCAGCCACGCTTATGATGTCGCCGTACTCGTCAATACGTGCAAGGATAGTCTTGTAAACGAGCTGGAAGCAGTTTTCCTTCTTGTAGTCGAGTTCAAGCTGGTAGTCATCGATGAGTTTCTGGAGCATCTGTCTGTAGACGTTGTTTTCCACCTTCTGCTCGAAAGCACTGTAGTCACTTTCGCTGTTTATGCTGTTTGAGATGGATTCATAGATCCTCTTGATGTTGTCATCGATGTCGCTGTTCAGTATCCTCCTGTTTTCGTCGAACAGATGGATAATGAGAGCGTAGAGCTGTTCCAGAACTGCGTCCTGGTTCCTGTTCATCTCGATCTTCTGCTGCTTGATCTGGCTGATATCCTTGAAAGCACGGTCCTTGAGTATCTTGTTTTCTATCTCGGACTGCTTTTTCTTTGATATCATCAGAATATATTCCATAAGGTTCATGACCGTGTAGCAGTTTGTGATATATCTGTTTCTCTGGAAGTTAACGTCCCCGAAAATAGACCTGAGTATTCTTTCGAATTCAGCATAGTTGGACTCTTCGAGGATCTGTTCACGTTCATCTTCCGTGATGTCGCGGAAATCATCTTCGTAAAGACGCTTTATTTCGTGATCCTTGCCGGCAAGAGCTTTCAGTGCTGACATTCCGCAGTAGTAGGTAATGATCCTTCTGTCAGTCTGCGAAAGCACGAAACGTTCAATGTTTTCCTTTATGCCTGCGATCTTGGTCTCCGGATATTCACCTTCAAACGCATTCAGTTCGTCAATGAAGTTGTAGATGAAGATGAATGTGTTCTGATAATTGGAGATGTATTTGATAAAGTCGATATCAGTCTGTGCAACACCGCGCTTCGGGAACAGGTAGATGCAGGAATGTGCCTGCTTGATCTCTTCGATCGTAAGTTCCCTGTGCTTGTCTGCAAGTCCGTTAAGACCAGGAGTATCAACAATTACAAGTTCGTCTTCAACATCAATGAAATCAATGTAAATATCAACGCTTCTGACCTCGGTCACAACATCGATTTCAGACTGTGTCGTTGTATATTTTTCAAGATCCGAGAGTCTGTCAAGATCTTCAACTGTACCGTCTGCGAACGTGATGGTGCAGGTACCGTTTCTGTCATCATCCTCCTTTACGTTGTGGATGTATGTCAGTGCAGCGGTGGTTTCAAGGGTCGCATGCTTAAGCAGGTCCTTTCCGACTATTGCATTTATAAAGGTCGATTTACCTGCACTGAATTCGCCGACTACGGCTATTTTGAATTCATTCTGGTCAATACGGCCTTCAAGTGTATCAATAGTGTCTTTTATATTTGCACCGTCATATATAACTGAATATGACTTCAGAAGATCAAGCTTCTGCTTTAAATCACTGTTCTGCATGATATAAAATCACCCTCTTTTCGTATAGAATGGATCTCGTAAAAATCTCGCTCACGAAAAATCAGTATTTTCGTTTACTATAATTATAACTCATTAATTTATAATAACATTTTTTATGTAATTTGTCAACAATAATAAAGCTTCAATAAGCATGATTTTTTATATAAATAACAAAAGAAGGACTGTTTAAAAGCAGTCCTTCCGAAAAATCAGCCCTTTATGACTGAAACAAATTCATTCATGTCCTCTTCAAGGCTGAAAAGTACATCGTAGTAATCTTTTGCACCTGAAGACATAAGTTTTTTCACACGTCCCCCGAGTTTATCCACAGCTTCGGCTATTCTTACTGCAAGATGATCAATGTCATCAATGCTTTCACCGCAGAAATTGATAAGCTTTCCTCTCCTGTCATATCCCTTCTTCGATACGCCGAAGAATTTCTTTGCAAGCGCAGGATCGTACCTGTTAAAAGCTGACAGCAGTCCTATACAGTCAGAAAGCATCTCTTCCCAGATGATGTTTTTGTAATCTGAAAAAAGTCTTCTCATGATAAAACGTGCACATGAACTGTAGATCTTGATCTTGACTGAAACTGTGTCCCAGACAAATTCGTCGATACCGGCTTCAGAAGCAGTCAGACCGCAGTAACCGCCGCTGCCGATGAGAATAATTGAATCCTGAAAATTCTTCTTGTCATCAGTGAATCTGCGAAGTTCATCTCTCCATGAGATTTTTTCGCTGCCCGCTTCAAGATACTGATTCATATGTTCTTCAATACGCCGCCAGTTCGTTACGCCGAGAATTTCAGCACTTTCTATCCTCGAAGCTACTTCAGCAGGTTCACCGGCAAAAGCCATTATCTGAAGGAAGCGTTCAAAATCGCTTCTTTCGTGGAGATAAACGATGTCCACTCTTCCGGCCGGCGTGACTTCTGAAAAAAGCCTGTCATTGACATTCCCCTTGAATCCGGGCAGATCTTCGGCACTGATCTTTTCGCTCAGCTCCTTCGGTATCTTTCCGTAGCGGACTATGTCAGAATAGGCTACTGTTCCCGACATCCCCTTTTCAGGAGTCAGATAAAGCTGGTTGTATCTGTGAGCCATTTCCCGCACCACAGACTGATTTCCTTCTGTTCCCATAAAAATCCCTCCGTGAATCACATCATAAGCCATCCTTGTCAATTATGATGTTAGAAAATAAATAAACTAATCCCCTTTAGTTATCAGCGCTGACGGTCATTCTTCCATTTGCTGACACGGCACGCTTATAACTATACTTATTATAGCATAGAATATGCGATGTGTCAATAAAAACAGATAAATTCCTTGAAATTATATGCGATATATTCAAAAATCCATTGAAAAGACACATTTTCGATACAGAATATGGTAAATACGCGCTGATAACTTTTATTTCTGAGTTTTTTCTGAAAGTAAACAGAAAGCGGATGCCGCATATCCGGGACATCCGCTTATATTCCTGTAAACGAAAAAATATATTTTTCGTTTACTGTCACTCACTGTAACAAAATCATTTGTCAGCTGTTTTCTTTTCAATGACTTCAAACGCCTTTTCAAGCCATTCCTCGTCTCCGCACATTTCAACAGTACCGTTGTCACATGCAGCTGCTATCTCAGGCTTTATCGGGATCTGTGCAAGAGCCTCAACGCCGTATTCAGCAGCCACCTTTTCGAGCTTGCTTTCGCCGTAAAGATTTATCTTCTTTCCGCAGCAGTCGCATTCGATGTAGCTCATGTTCTCAACAAGACCGATTATCGGAATGTTCATCATTTCAGCCATACGGACAGCCTTGCCGACGATCATTGAAACAAGATCCTGAGGAGATGTTACTATCACTATTCCGTCAACAGGAATAGACTGGAATACTGTAAGCGGAACGTCGCCTGTTCCCGGAGGCATGTCAATGAACATGTAGTCAACGTCGCCCCACATAACATCTGTCCAGAACTGCTTTACAGTACCGCCTATAACAGGGCCTCTCCAGATTACAGGTGTTGTCTCGTCTTCCATAAGAAGATTAAGTGACATTACCTTTATTCCTGTCTTTGTAAGTGACGGATCAAGAAGATCCTTGTCATTAGCTGTCGCTCTTTCCTTAAGTCCGAAAGCCTTAGGAATGGAAGGACCTGTGATGTCAGCATCAAGAACCGCCGTCTTATAGCCCTTTTTATTTGACTTTACTGCAAGTGATGAAGTAACGAGTGACTTGCCGACACCGCCCTTGCCGCTCACAACAGCAATTACCTTTTTGATTTTTGAATATTCATTAGTTTTTTCAATGAAGCTCTGCGGTTCCTTTCTTTCGCCGCAGCTGCTTGAACATGACGAACAGTCATGTGTACATGATTCGCTCATTATTACGGATGTTCCTTTCAAAAAATACTGAGTCTGAATGATCACACCCCTGTAAAGCGAGCTCACTGTATCCGGTGGGTCCGGCAGAGGATCAGTCGTTTATCAGACTATACTATAATATAATATCACAACCGGACAATGATTGTCAATTCAGTGAATGTCAATTTAAGCAGGATAAAATTCAGAAATTTATTGATTTTCACCTCAATATATGATAGAATAAATTGATACATTATTATGACTGGGAGGTCGATTAAAAAATTGGATAATAACAAGCTTTCCCTGTATGGGTTCAACAATCTTACCAAGACCCTTAGTTTCAACATTTACGATGTCTGTTATGCCAAAACCGAACGTGAACAGCATGATTACCTTCAGTACATCGACGAGCAGTACAACTCGGAACGTCTTACAAGAATACTGTGTGATGTAACTGATATAATAGGAGCCACCATTCTCAACATCTCCAAACAGGACTACGATCCCCAGGGGGCTTCCGTAAATATTCTCATAGCGGAAGGCGAAGTGCCCGTTTCTGAAATAGACCAGTCATGCAACCGCGGAAAAATGGTCGCTCATGAAACAGTGCACGCTCATCTTGACAAGAGTCACCTTACAGTGCATACTTTCCCGGAATCGCACCCGGACAACGCTATCTCCACTTTCCGTGTTGACATAGACGTTTCCACCTGCGGTGAGATATCCCCTCTTAATGCACTTGACTATCTCATCGAAAGCTTTGATTCGGATATTATCACAATCGACTACCGTGTACGCGGATTTACCCGCGACGTTCACGGCAAGAAATACTTCATTGACCACGACATAACTTCAATACAGAACTACATCAACGAAGCAACGCTCCAGCGCTACGACGCCATCGATGTAAACGTGTATCAGTCAAACATATTCCACACCAAGATGCTCATAAAGGAACTTCAGCTCCAGAACTATCTGTTCAATACGGACGTTTACGAGCTTCCGCCGAAGCAGCGTCTCGATATCTCAAACAGCTTAAGACGCGAAATGATCGAGATCTTCAGCGGCGCAAACATATACTGATACATAATCTAAGGAAACACTGATTAAACCGGAAATCCGGCTTCGCCGGATTTCCGGAGGTGGGTTTACGGGGCTTCGCCCCGTACCCCACGCTGATTTATGAATAAATCAGCGTTTCCATGAAAAAACTACTGATCCGGATCTGCTGCTTGTATGCAGAACAAACAGCGCTTAAAGGCGTGGCCGGGTCAGTGTTTCCTATATTATGAAACGGAGGATTACCCGACAATGCATTATACCCAGAATGATGCTCCGTTATACGAAGCAATGAAAAATTTCAGACAAAACAGGGTCGTTCCATTCGACGTTCCCGGCCACAAAGGCGGCAGAGGAAATGAGGAACTCACAGAATTTCTCGGAGTAAACTGTCTCAAGGCCGACGTAAACTCAATGAAGCCTCTCGACAATCTGTGTCACCCTGTTTCAGTCATAAAGGACGCACAGGAACTTGCTGCAGAAGCTTTTGGTGCAGCAGCTTCATTTTTTATTGTAAACGGCACCACCGGTTCAGTACAGGCAATGATCATGTCATCTACCAAGGAAGGCGACAAGATCATCATGCCGCGAAACGTTCACCGCAGTGCCATCAACGCACTGGTAGTCAACGGCGCGAAACCTGTATACGTAAATCCGGGCGTAAACAACAGACTCGGCATACCGCTCGGAATGTCAGTGAAAGACGTTGAAAAAGCCATTGAGGAAAATCCGGACGCAAAGGCAGTTCTCATAAACAATCCGACTTACTACGGCGTATGTTCCGATCTTAAGTCCATAGTAGACCTTGCCCACAGGCATGGAATGCTGGCTCTTGTTGACGAAGCACACGGAACGCATTTCTACTTCGGCGAGAATATGCCTATGTCGGGAATGGCGGCGGGAGCTGATATGGCTGCGGTGAGTATGCATAAGACCGGCGGTTCGCTGACACAAAGTTCCATACTCCTGTGCGGAAAAAACGTTAACGCGGACTATGTAAGACAGGTCATAAACCTTACCCAGACTACAAGCGGCTCGTATCTCCTCATTTCTTCCCTTGATATCGCAAGGAAGAACCTGAGCCTGAACGGCAAAGAGATATTTGCAAGAACGGTACAGTACGCCGAGTATGCAAGGAATGAGATAAACAAGGTCGGCGGATTCTACGCTTTCGGCAGTGAACTGTGCGACGGCGATTCCTTCTTTGACTTTGATAAGACAAAGCTGTCGGTACACACCCGCGATGTGGGGCTGGCAGGGATAGAGGTCTACGACATACTCCGTGACGACTACGGCATACAGATCGAATTCGGTGACATCGGCAACATCTTAGCGATAATCTCAGCAGGTGACAGAGCACTGGAGATAGAACGTCTTATATCCTCAATGTATGAGATAAAGCGTCTGTATTCAAGAGATAAGGCAGGTATGTTCGACCACGAATACATCGACCCCGAGGTAATAAT
>CADAPI010000035.1 GCA_902789705.1 uncultured Ruminococcus sp. | reverse complement strand
TTTATTCTCAATAGATGCTAGTTATGAAGATTTTAAAATGAGATTATAAGAATATCCGCAGAAACAGTCTGCTCTGAAAAACAGAGCGGATCATTTCTGCGTTTTTCTTTTTTACCGGAAAAAGATTTATCCGTTCAATATCATTTTGTTACTCATAAGTCACGCAAATACGTGATTTACTTAAACTGCCGTCCACAAAAAAACAGAAATATCCAATATAATTAGAATCATTAAGAAATTAATAGAAATTATAAGATATTTTAAAAATTCAAGCTTAAAACTGCAAATTTCAGCCTGAAATCCGCAAAAATCGATTTGCGGTTCACATGAACTTATGTTATAATCATATCATCACATAAAGAGTTTATGTGATGAATGAATAAGGTTGTTAGAACGTTTTTAAAGTTTGAATGACTTATTAAATTCAAAACAAAGGAGTCAGAAAAATGATAAAAACAATACCGGGTACAACACTTCAGTACTCAGAAAAAGTTAAAACGGAAGCTTTCTCACTCATTTCTCCTATACTTTCAGCTACAGGAGGATTAACCTTATCACAGCTTTCGAAACTTACCGGACTGGGCGGATCCACCATCCAGAACTGGATCAAGCGTGGATGGGTCGTAAACATTCCGGGCAAAAAATACTATGAGGTACAGGTAATACGTATCCTTCTCATCAACATGCTGCGCGGAACAATGCAGCTTGAAAACATTGCGGTTCTTATGAATTATATCAACGGTAAGGTTGAAGACACAAGCGATGATATAATTCCGGATATCGATCTCTACAATATATTCTGCACGATAATCTGTGAACTGGATGAGAAAAAGATATTTGAATCTGAACCTATTCGTGCGACGATCAAAGAAGTAATCAAACACAATGACAATTATGTCAAGGAGCAGGAAGAAATACTTGAAAACACGCTTTTCATTATGACTCTTGCATACCAGTCTTCTCTCATAAAGGCGCAGCTTGAAGCCGAGTACGAGCGACTGGATATAAAGAAATACAAGCTGTGAGGAACAGATAAAAAGATCCTCCGGCAGGGAAAGAACAAAAGAGAGAAAAACATTTTTTATAGGAAAATAAAAGAGATATAAGAGAACAAAAGAAAAACACAAAATAAGAAAAACAAAAGTCAAAATAAGAACAAAAGAAAAAGCAAAACCAAAAAGTCAAAATAAGAACAAAAGAAACACAGAAAAGAAAATTTCAAAAAGAAAAGAAAACACAAAACGAGAACAAACAACGGTATTGAACGTGAAGAACAAAGGAAAAACCCGAATAACAACCGGAAGACAACAGCAAAAATCAGGAAAAAACAGCTGATCATCCCCGTATTTCACAGATCTGTAACAGGATCTGTGATTTGATCAGCAATTTAAAGGAGAGACCGGACATGAAAGAACAGACATATGTAAACATGAAGGAAGTAAACAAAAAATCAGGAAAGATCGCCGGCGGCATAATTGCTGCTGTGGCAGCTGTTATACTGGTTTCATCATCAGTTGCTATCGTTCCTGCAGGACATACAGGCGTTGTACTTACCTTAGGCAAGGTATCGAACAGTTCATATCAGGAAGGATTTCACCTGAAAGCTCCTTTAGTACAGTCGGTTGAAATGATGTCCAACAAGATACAGGTCTATGAGGCAAATGCAACAGCAGTTTCAAAGGACCTGCAGTCAGTGGTAAGCAACATTGCGGTAAACTACAAGATCAGCAGCGACCAGAGTGCAAAGATCTACCAGACCATCGGACGCGATTATGAGAGCATTATTCTCATGCCTGCGGTACAGGAAAGCATGAAATCTGTAACAGCAAAGTACACAGCTGAGGAACTCATTACAGAACGTGCAGTAGTTGGCGAAGAGATCAAGACAACACTTGAGCAGAAGGTAAAGGACTACGGTATCATAATCGAAAAGTTCAACATTGTAAACTTCGACTTCTCAACTGAATTCAACGCTGCTATTGAAGCAAAGCAGGTTGCTGAACAGAATCTCCTTAAGACAAAGACAGAACAGCAGCAGGCTATTGTAATTGCCGAGGCAGAAGCAAAGAAAAAGACAATTGCAGCCGAAGCTGCAGCGAAGGCAACACTTACCGAAGCAAACGCTCAGGCAGAAGCCAACAGGCTCCTTAACGAATCACTCACTGAACTTGTTATCAAAAACGAACAGGTTTCAAAGTGGAACGGCGAGCTTCCTAAGGTTGTATCAGATGCATCTGCACTTTTTGACATCGGCCTTTCAGACACCGGCGCAGCCTCTCCTCAGAACGGTCAGTAAGGTGACTTAAGACTCATGGCGAAAAAATGTTTTATAACCGGTGCAGGTTCGCACTACACAGGCGATGATTTTACTCCGTCGGCAGATGATCTTGTTATCGCTGCTGACGGAGGATATATCTTCAACAGCCTGCAGAAGATAAAGACAGATATACTTATCGGAGACTTCGATTCTCTGGGAGAACAGAACACAAACTATACAGGAGAAGTTATAAAGCTTAATCCTGTAAAAGATGAAACTGACATGCTGTGCGCAGTCAATGCAGGTCTTGAAAAAGGCTGCAGCGAGTTTCACATTTTCGGCGGTACAGGCGGAAGAAACGACCACACCTTTGCAAACATTCAGGTACTCAACTACCTTGCCTGCAAAGGAAAGAAAGGTTTTCTGTATGCTGAAAACGAGATAATGACTGTCATACATGATTCAGAAATAAACTTTAACAGCGAAATGACGGGCTTTATTTCAGTTTTTTCACTCGATACAGAGTGTGAGGGCGTCACTGAAAAAGGTCTTAAATACACTGTAAATGATTATCACATGGATAATCGCTTTCCGATAGGTGTAAGCAATGAATTCTGCGGCACTGATTCCTCCGTCAGCGTCAGAAAGGGTTCACTGCTTATAATCTATCCACGATACAACTTCTGAAATATTTAGGAAACACTGATCAAACAGGAAATCCGGCTTCGCCGGACTTCCTGAGGTGGGATTACGGGGCTTCGCCCCGAACCCCACGCTGATTTATGAATAAATCAGAGTTTCCTTAACAAAAGAACCCGTAACTTAAGATTTAAGCCACTTAAGTTACGGGTTCTTTCTGTTTATGCTTTCGTTAAGATGATCTCATATCTCTGTACGAAACTGCTGTTCCGATTTACTGCCACTGGAAGCCGCCGAATCCGCCTGAAGCTCCCTGCTTCATGAGTTTCGCATTAACAGTAAATTCAGCAACCTTTTCTCCGTTTACGTTAATTGTATAGCTGCCGCCCATCTTGATGTCAGGTGAGCTGATAACTGCACACTTGAAAGCGTTTTCGGACTTGTATGAAAGAAGTTCCTTACCGCTTCCGTCGAGAAGTGCTACTGTACTGCCGCCATTGTACTTTGTTGAACCGTTCCAGTAGAGTGAATACTGCTGTGATTCATTGCACGGAAGTTCGCCGAGGCCAGGACCGCTGACTCCGACAAGGATACCGCCGTTGGCAAAGATCTCGCCGTCAGCGTCGATAGCTGAGTCAGGACCGTCAACAGATCCTTCTGCATATACCTTGCCTCCGTTGAAGTACATGTGACCGTTTGAGTCGATGCAGTCGCCTTCTGCTGTATTTGTAACATACGCATGGATAGTACCGCCGTCTATCTTGATAAAACAGTTCTCATTAGCTACGAAAGGTGTCTTTACGCCCTTTTCGCCCGCATTTACAGCATCGTCAAATGCGTGGATATTGATATCACCGTCCGTGATATGAACCTTCATGGCTTCAAGACCTTCATAGCCGTCCTTTACAGTTATCTTACCGCCGCTGACGTTAAGAATGCTGTCACAGTGAACAGCGTCATCTGCTGTTATTACTGTAATGTCGCCGCCTTTGATCTCGAGTATATCACTGCAGTGGATGCTGTCATCAGTTGAATTGATGTTTATAGTTCCGCCGTTTATTGTTATTGAGCCGCCGATCTGAGCTTCACCGTTACCTGCCTTTATACCCTTGGCACTGAATTCGAGTCCGAGGTCGTGGCCGCTGTCATCCCAGCTGAATCCGCCAGGGAATCCTCCCCAGCCTCCCTGCTGACCCTGACCGTCCTGACCAGGCATTGTCCAGCCACCCTGCTGTCCGCCGCCGTTCGGATCATTCTGTCCAGGCATTACAAATCCGTTCTGACCGCCGTTCTGGCCGCCATTCTGACCGTCCTGTGCAGGCGGTGTGAAACTGCTCCAGTCGAAACTGCTCCAGTCCATGCTGCTCCAGTCCTGAGCTGCCGGCTGCTGGTCTTCACCAGCCATAGCATTTCCCCAGTTCCAGCCCTGACCAGGTCCCTGCTGTCCGCCCGGCTGTCCCTGCTGTCCCGGCTGAGCCTGCTGACCGGATGATTTATACTCTGATCCTACATAAGTCTTTATGGTTATGTCACCGCCGTTTACAGTGACTGCTCTTACTGCCTGAATACCGTCAGAATGTGCTTCCACGTTTACCTTACCGCCGTTGATCTCGATAAAGCCCTTGTTTTCATCCTTTGTATTTGTAGCTCTGATACCGTCACCGTCAGTAGTTTTTACTGTTACGCTGAGATCATCATAAGCTTCAGCGTCAGCATCGCCGATCTTGACTGAATCCTTGCCTCTGATACCGTCATCCTTGGCATTTACTTCAATTGTACCGTTAAAGAGCTTGAGATCGTTTGTAGTAACGATACCGTCAGCTGTATTTCCGTTTACAGTGAGCTTGCCCTTGCCCTTGAACTTCAGATCATCGCGTGAGAAGATGGCAGCCTTAATTTCACTTACCTTGCCGTCATTCTCGTATGTGTCAGTATGGGAAGTACCGTCTGAAATAACGTTTTCCGTACCCTTCTTTGCTGAAATAACGCACTCGTCAGCAACCGCTGCAACATAGACCGGTGCAGAAGTGCTGTTTGAAAGTGTAAGTCCGTTAAAGTTAAGTGTTACCTTGCCTTCCGGATAAGTAGTCTTGTCAACGTCAACTACGATCTGACCTGCATCAGATTTACCTGAGAATGAGTATTCACCAGGCTGCTTAACTGTTACAGTCGCTCCGCTTACTGTCAGAGCCTGGCTTGATGTTACCTTGTTTCCGTCTGCGTCAGTAAGTGATACAGATGTACCGTCAAATACTACGTTTACTCCTTCGCCGTCAGTTTTTCCTGCAGGCTCTGAAGACGCTGAACCGCCTGAAAGCCTGTTTTTCATAAGGATGAAATCGATGATACTGATCTTGCCGTCTCCGGAAAAATCGCCTGCATTCCAGTCCTTAAGTTCCTTGCCTGTTACAAACCAGCTCTGAAGTGCAACAATATCAGCAGTATTGAAAACGCCGTCTCCTGTTACATCTCCTGTAGCTGCTTCGGCTGCAGATACTGAAAAACCTGCACTCATTACTGAACTAAGAATGATTGCTCCTGCCAGAGCAGATGATAAAAACTTCCTGTTTCTCATGTTCGCTTACTCCTTCGTGTCGGGGATTTTTACTGCCGCCGCTTCAAACAGGGGGAACCGGAACGGCCGCAGAATTTTATATGATAATTATATTCTATTATACATTTCTTAATTGATTCTTAAAAAATCAGAATTTGTTTATGGCTTTTTTGTGACAAATAACGGAACAATGTTTTATGAGATCTCTTTATATGCACAAAAAGCGCCGCATCCTCATCATTTTACATGGAGAGAATGCGGCGCTGTTATAATGATCTTAAATCATTTTGATCAGATTTTAGTTTTTATCTTCCTCTGATTGCATCTATCGGCTTCTTTGCTGCAGTTTTTCTTACCGGAAAGAAGCTTGCAAGCGCTGAAACTGCGATGCTTATCACGAATGTAAGAAGTATCTGTCTTATGCCGAAATGAAGCATTGTAATGAGTATACCGGTCTCATTTCTGATAATATGGTTTATGACAATTACTGCTGCGAGGCAGAGTACGGAAGTCAGCACAAATTCTATCATAGCTATTATAAAGCTTTCTGAGAAGAAGATCCTGAAAACGTCGTTTGATCTTGAACCGATGGCACGGAGGATACCTATCTCCTGTTTTTTGTAACTGATACTTACTGAAATAAAGTTTGCCATGAGAAGTGAAGCAAAAACTGCAAAGAAGACGCCTATCCAGAACACTATTTTAGCTGCAGCCTTGATCACGGTATTGAATGTATCGAGCTCATAAACAACGGCATTGTTCATTTCATATCTTACTGTAATGTCATCGCTGTCACGATAGCAGTAATTTACGATCCTTTCCATTGATGCTTTGTCCTTCGGCATCGGGCCTACTGCACAGTTGTAAATACCGTCCGAAACATCAGAAAGTTTTTCCACCAGGGCATCTGAAATGGCAAAGGCACCGGCTTTATTGTAAAGGCTGTCCGATGTAAAGCATCCGACTATCTTAATGTCCTTGAGTTCATTGTCATCGTTCATGTTTCTTTCGCTGTTGTAAATATAAACGTATGCTTCAAGACCGCCGGTCTCTTCAATCGCTTTTATAAGATCATCGAGATTCTGCTTTGTTATTTCACCGCTTTCAGGTACAAAGTACTGTTCACGGCCGTTTGAGTATCTGCTTGCGCAGTCAAGTGTAATAATTACTTCATTGTCCTTAAGTTCCTTTAACGGCCCTTCAGTCCATATTATTTCATTTTCAGGAATATCTGAAAGCTTCGCGTTGTAGCTGTTCCACATGCTGATGCTTGAATCTGAATTATGATCCCATGCGTGGATGTTGATATCGCCTTTTTCACTGCGGTATATCTTCGGTTCATTCGCTGCAAGCTTTTCGACTGCTCCCGTGCCTGTCATCGCTGCACCCGTAAGGCTGTTGTTCACGGCGTAGCTATATTCACTGTGAAGAAGCATTGAAATAACAGTCTCTGTTTTAGTAAGTTTGTCCTGCGGTTTATTGAGAAGTTCATAACGTGAAACGTCAAAGTTTGTATCCACAACACCGGTGACCGTATAAAGTTCATTGTTTAAAAGCAGAGTTTTTCCGACCATGTACATAGGATCAGAAAACTTTTCCGCACGTTTCTTTCTTTCAATTCTTTTTGAAACATCATCTGCTTCTTCCTTGCCGTATACAGGCGTCGGACGCATATTCATGCCCTTCGCATAATCCTTTTCCGGCAGAGCTGTAAGATAGCCTGATTTTATAAAGGTTTCTGCGGCAAAGCTGCTTATTGCGATTTCCTTTTTATTTCCGTCCGGAATGCGGCCTGAAATGAGTGTGTATCCCATATTTTTCAGCGATTCTTCGGTTATCTCTGAAAAGCCGCAGAAATAACGCATGCTGGTAAAGTCCGTATCCTCATCGCTGTTGGCTCTTTCCTCTTCAGAAATACCAATATTCTCCCCGAATTCGAGATCCATCAGTTCCGGTTTAAAAATACCCGACACGGCAATTCCGGTGTCGTTCTCTATATTTTTCAGATCTTCATCTGACAGTCCGGATGAAAGCGTTCTCCACCACGTATCAATTCCTTCCCCTGCTTTGATGGCTTTTCCGAGTGAAATATATTCAATATCAGAATCCTTCAGCGAATCCACACAGTTACGCACCATGTCGTAGGAACTGAATGTATCAACAAATGCAAAAAGCGAAAAAGCCACTACTGAAAGGAAAATTGTCATGACAAGTCGGAACTTCTTGTGCTTAAGGCTGCTCCGGCCTATGCGGAATGCGGATTTAAGCGGCAGAACTGATTTTATAAGCTTAAAATCACTTCCGTCCTGAGCTGGTATACCTGACTGATCTGTTTCTTTGAAACGGGCAGACTTTTCGGAAAGTGAAACTGTAAGCCCGCTGTCGAGAGCGTCGATATATTCGTTTATACGTATACGGTCTTCCTCCGTAAGATGATAACCCGAAGGTATTTCAAGAGTTGAGGCCCTGAAAACAATGCCTGTTTCATCGGAAGCAGAATGATCTGCCTCCACATCACGGATAACCTTTCCGTCGGCAAGTTCGATTATACGGTCGGCATACTGTTCGGCATAATCGCGGTCGTGTGAAACGATGACAACGAGCTTGTCAGCTGAAAGCTTTTTAAGCGTTTCGAACACCTGCCGGCCCGTATTGGAATCAAGAGCTCCGGTAGGTTCATCTGCCATGATTATCTCCGGATTCTTTACAAGCGCACGCGCAATAGCCACACGCTGTTTCTGACCGCCTGAAAGCTCGTTCGGATTTCTGTCGCCGAATCCGTCAAGGTCAACTTCGTGGAGGATGCGGTTTATCTCTTCATCAGTTGCCTTCTTTCCCTGAAGTTCAAGTGCAAGAGCAATGTTGGCGCCGACATTGAATTCTTCAAGTACGTTATACTCCTGAAAAATAAATCCGACATAGGTATTTCGGTAGCTGTCAAATCTCTGCTGGTTGAAATCCTTTGAGGAAATGCCCTTGATTATGATCTCACCGCCGTCATAGCTGTCGAGACCTCCCAGAAGATTCAGCATGGTGGACTTACCGCTTCCCGACTTGCCGAGAAGGAAAACCATTCCCTTCTCCGGAAACCGCAGCGATACATGATCAACCGCTACGACCTCCTGCCCTTTTTTCGGTTTGTATTTCTTGTAAAGATCTTTTGTTTCTAACATTTGTCATTTCCTTTCTTCTGTAAAATTACGATTCGTCTTTATAATTTTAACACAGAAAGTGAAACGAAACAACATTATCTTTCTTAATTATTTCTTAAGAAAACACTGATTAAATCGGAAATCCGGCTTCGCCGGATTTCCAAAGGTGGGATTTGCGGGGCTTCGCCCCGGACCCCCACGCTGATTTATGAATAAATCAGCGTTTCCTTAAAGAAGCATAAAAAACCGTTCAGATTTTCAGTAAATAAAAACTCTGAACGGTTTTGTTTATTATCTGTAAATTACGGCATGCAGAAAGCACATTATCAGAATCCGTTGATATGAAGTGCTTTCATTATTTCAGGATAATCCTTGTATGCAATGTCAAGGTCAACATAACCTGAATTATTTTTTAAAATATCGATGCCGTCCTTTCTTCCTTTTTCGGAATACTGCCATATACCGCATGAAAGACCAGGGCCGCTGGTATTGTAGCCGGCACACCAGATATCGAACTCCTCTGTTATGCGGCTTCTTTCAAGATATCTTGTCGAGAAGTCGGCGTTGGTGTAGAGCATGGAATAATATCCGCCGCGCTCGATAGTTCTTAAGAAACCGAGTATTGCGTCAGTAAGTGCCGCCTTGTTATAACGCAGCGGATTACTGAGATTATTGATCGCAGTGTATTCGTAATCACAGGCTACCGGAAATTCAAGCTTATAATCAGAAACCACTTCCAGACATGCTTCAGCTTCAGCTATTGCCTCATCATAGGAAGTCGCTTTTGAGAACCAGTAAACGCCGCAGTTAAGTCCTGCCGCCTTTGCTCCCTCAATGTATTCATAGAAAGTATCAGATACTCTCGTACCTTCGCCTGCCTTGATAATTACAAATTCAACACCGTCATCACGGAGTCTGTCAAAATCCACCTTGCCCTGCCAGCCTGATATGTCAACACCATATCTCTGCTTTGGTTCAGGCAGTACAGGAGCCGATGGTTCTTCTGTCACTTCCGGTTCTGTTACCGCTTCGGTCTGTTCCGGCTGCGGTTCAGTTACTTCAGGTTCTGTAACCTCTGTTTCTGATGTTTCCGTTACTTCCGGTTCAGTGACTGCCGGTTCTGTAACTGCAGCCTTTTCCGCTTCGATCCTTGCGGCTTCCTCGGCAGCTTTTCTTTCTTCCTCTGCTTTTTTTGCTGCTTCTTCGGCCTCAAGTTTTTTCTGTCTGCGTGTTTCGTTTATCTGTGCAGTATCGCTTTCGTCGAATACACCATCGGAGTTAACGTCGAACCCCGGAAGGTACAGATTGGATAAGATTGTGTTTTTAACTGAGTCAGTTTTTTCAGCTGCTTCCTCACACTCGCGGTACACTGGTCCGATAAATGTTTCCTTCGGCTCCAGTTTTTCCGGAAGCTCTGAAACGCTTCCGCACAGTGTGGCTACGGAATATACGGCTGAAATCATAAATCTGATATTCATGATGTTTTTCTCTCCTTTTTACGTTAAGGGCTTCGTATAATTCGTATGTAAAGCATAAATCATAGCTCTATTATATCAAAAAATCGTGATTTAGTCAATTCGAAAATTGTGAAAAATATATAAAATTGTGTTTTAACTACATTCAGAAAGACACGCAAAAAGTTGAAAAGTATTATTTGAAAACAGCAGTTAACCTGCAGGCCTTTTCGTATTATGCAAACGCTGATTTATGAATAAATCAGCGTGGGGGTTCGGGGCGAAGCCCCGCAAATCCCACCTCCGTAAATCCGGTGAAGCCGGATTTACGATTTAATCAGTGTTTCCTTATTATCCTCTGTTTCTTTTGAAATCAAGGTATTCTTCATATGTACCGAGTCTGTCGATGATACCGTCAGGTGTGATCTCGATAATTCTGTTTGCAACAGTCTGAAGGATCTCATGGTCGTGTGATGTAAAGAGAACCACACCCTTGAATGTTTCAAGGCCGTTGTTTACAGCTGTTATGCTTTCAAGGTCAAGATGGTTTGTAGGCTGGTCAAGAACAAGTACATTTGATCCGAAAAGCATCATGCGCGAGAACATGCATCTTACCTTTTCGCCACCGGAAAGGACGTTTACAGGCTTATATACATCGTCACCGGAGAAGAGCATTCTGCCGAGGAATCCACGGAGATAAGTATCTGTTTCGTCATTTGTGGAGTACTGTCTTATCCAGTCGATGATAGACAGTTCGCATCCGTCGAAATATGCTGAGTTATCCATCGGGAAGTATGATGTGGATGTGGAAACGCCCCACTTGAAGCTTCCTGAATCAGGAGTATCTTCTTCCATAAGGATCTTGAAAAGTGCAGTCAGAGCACGTTCGTTTTCAGAAATGAAAGCAATTTTGTCTTCACGTCCTACTGTGAAACGGACGTTCTTTAAGAGAACTTCTCCGTCCTCTGTCTTGCATATGTCATCGACTGAAAGGACTTCCTTGCCCAGTTCCCTGTCAGGTGTGAAGCCGATGTACGGATATTTACGGCTTGAAGCAGGCATTTCCTCAACTGTGATCTTTTCAAGAAGCTTTCTTCTTGATGTAGCCTGATTCGACTTTGACTTGTTTGCTGAGAATCGCTCGATGAATGACTTGAGTTCCTTGATCTTTTCCTCAGCCTTCTTGTTCTGCTGCTTGATCATGCGCTGAATGAGCTGGCTTGACTCATACCAGAACTCGTAGTTACCGACATACATCTTGATCTTTGTATAGTCGATATCAACAATGTGGGTGCAGACGTTGTTGAGGAAGTGTCTGTCGTGTGATACGACGAGTACTGTACCGAAGTAATCGGCAAGGAATTCCTCGAGCCATCTGATGGCGTCTATGTCAAGATGGTTTGTAGGCTCGTCGAGAAGGATGATGTCCGGGTTACCGAAAAGTGCCTGCGCAAGGAGCACCTTTACCTTTTCGTTACCTGTGAGTGAAGACATCTGCATGTAGAGCATGTCTTCGGAAAGATCAAGACCCTGGATGAGCTTGGATGCGTCTGATTCTGCCTCCCATCCGTTGAGCTCGGCAAATTCAGCTTCCAGTTCAGATGCCTTTACGCCGTCTTCCTCAGAAAAGTCTTCCTTGGCGTACAGGGCATCCTTTTCCTTCATTATGCTGTAAAGTCTCTCGTTACCCATGATTATAGTATCGAGAACCGTATATTCTTCATATGCAAAGTGATCCTGCTTGAGTACTGACATACGGGCACCCTTTTTGATGGATACCTCACCTGTAGTCGGTTCCAGATCTCCGCTTAATACTCTTAAAAAAGTTGATTTTCCGGCACCGTTGGCACCTATGATACCGTAGCAGTTGCCGTTTGTAAATTTAAGATCAACATTCTTGAAGAGCGTTGAACCGCCAAACTGGACACTTACATTTGAAACTGTTATCATTAATCAAAAAACTCCTCTGTATAAATTTTTATATAGAAACACTGATCAAACCGGAAATCCGGCTTCGCCGGATTTCCGGAGGGGGAATTGCGGGGCTTCGCCCCGGTCCCCCACGCTGATTTATGAATAAATCAGTGTTTCCATAGTCAGATGCCATGCAGAAAGACATCCATTTTATATTATATCAGTATGCCGGAACAGAATCAATTCGTTTAACATACGAATAAATGCGGCAATAATCAAGGTTTTTCGGCACTTATCTACCCGCTCAAAATTTGTTTGTTTCAAAATATGCTTTTTCCACAAAAACTATTGACAATTACTCGTTCATATGCTATAATAAATACAACGAACAGATGATAACTTAGTCGATCATCTGTTTGCGCTCAAGATTTTTTCATCAACTTTTCTAACTCTTTTTTCATCACCTTATCCGCTTTGGAAGCGGAAAAATTCTCCGGTTTCATCACCGGAGAGAGACATCGCACTGATCCCCCGTCGGTGCGATGTTTTTTTATGTCCGTTTCATGTTGTTATATACACCCGATTATGATATAATTGCTTTATGATCAGTGCAGGGGTTCGGGGCATAACCACGCAAATCCTGCCTTCCGAAATCCTTCAAAGCAGGATTTCCGGTTTGAGCACTGTTTCCTTTATTATTTCAGTAAAACAGGAGATATCATGAAATTACTTATAGCAGAAGACGAAAAATCACTCAATGACGTGATAACAAAAAAGCTCACTCACGAAGGCTTCAGTGTGGACAGCTGTTTCAACGGGGCTGACGCACTTGACAGACTTCTCTACGCAGACTACGATCTGGCTGTTCTCGACATAATGATGCCGGAAATGAGCGGTACGGAAGTGGTAACAAATCTTCGCCGTGAGGGAAAGCAGACGCCTGTTATCTTTCTGACGGCCAAGGACACGGTAAACGACAGGGTCACCGGCCTTAATCTCGGCGCCAGCGACTACATAGTAAAGCCGTTTTCATTTGACGAGCTTATAGCAAGGATCATGGCAGTCATGAGAACGGCTTCAGGCAGCGTTACAAATTCGGTAACTCTGGGCGACCTCACTCTGCACACTGACAGCCATATTACCGAACTCGACGGAAAAGAGATAACGCTTACCGGCAAGGAATACGACCTTCTTGAATTTCTTATGATAAACAAGGGACGTATTCTCAGCAAGGCAAAGATCTTAAGTCACGTATGGGGCTATGACTACGAAGGCGGCGACAAGATCGTTGAGGTCTACATGAACTACCTGCGTAAAAAGATTGACTCCGGCCGCGATGAAAAACTCATCCATACGGTACGCGGCATAGGTTATGTAATGAAGGTGGAAAAATGAATCAGCATGCCATAGATCCGAAAACACTTAAGCCCCGTTCGCTGAAACTGAAAATGGCACTGTGGTATACCTTTATCCTGCTTATGATATGCATAGTATTCATGTCAGTGATACTCAGCATATACCGCTCCGCCGAAAGAAAGACCGCCATTTCAACACTTGAAAAAATAGTTGACGACACGGCACTCAACAGCAGCAAAACGGACACACTTATAAACGGCACTTCCGACTACAGTGCCTTCATAGCCGACGACGTTCAGCTTATGATATACGACGAAAACGGTGAACACGTTGCCGGTTTCTTCTACCCGGAACTCAACAGTCTTCCTCTGACATCTGACACGGTACCGGCAAGAACGGAACTCGGCGGAAACAGCTACTACTATATCAACAGGCTCGTTAAAGATTCAACAAACGCCTACTATATACGTGGAATAATCGCCGCGGAAAACGATCTTACCGAGATGATAAAAAGCCACCGCGAAATACTGGCTACCATTCCGGTACTTCTGGTAATGGCTCTTACCGGCGGATATTTTCTGACCCGCAGCTTTCTCAAGCCGGTAAGAAACATGCGGCGTACCGCCGACGAGATACGCAGAAGCAGCGATCTTTCCAGACGAATACGCACAAACGGCCGCGGCGACGAACTGGACGAACTGGCAAAAGTCATCAACGCAATGTTCGACAAACTGGAAAATGACTTCGAGGCACAGAAACAGTTCACTTCAAACGTATCTCACGAGCTGCGCACCCCTGTTTCAGTCATCCTCGCACAGTGCGAATACGGATTCGACAAAGCCGACGACCCGGAGGAGCTTCTGCAGATAATCGCATCCATACAGGAGCAGGGATATAAAATGTCCGGACTTATAAACACCATGCTTATGTTTACGAGGATCGAACAGGGCACGGAAAAATATCCGAAATCGGAAAATGATCTGACGGAAACGGTGCACAGCCTGTGTGAGGATATGCGTATAATCGACGGGAAAAACATCACGATAACCGAAGATCTCGAAGATGTCACCGCGAATGTCAATAAGGAAATGTTCAGCCTCATGACCGGAAACCTTATTCAGAACGCAGTGAAATACGGAAAGGAAAACGGACACGTGAACGTAACACTTAAGTCATCCGGCGACTACGCCGTCCTTAAAGTATCCGACGACGGCATCGGCATCCCCGAGGAGGATCTTCCGCACATCTGGGAGCGCTTCTACCGCTCGGACAAATCACGCAGCACTAAAGGCACAGGTCTCGGGCTTGCTCTTGTAAAAGAGATAGCCGAATACCACGGAGGATTTGCAGAAGCCGAAAGTACGGAAGGTAAAGGGAGCTGTTTTACGGTTAAGATAAGGAAATAAAATATGGCCTCAGTAAAGACGAGTTTCTTTACTGAGGTTTTTGTTTTAAAAAAATCCAAACATATATAATTAATATTCTGCTTAGAACCTTCAGTGCTCTGACATATAATGTCATTTAATTGTAAATTCTTAGGAGAAAAAATACTTCTTAGGGCGAAACGACTACCTGTTAGGGCGAAACTATTTACTTTAGATAATCAATATGGTACAATCAAGTTACTGCAGTAAAAAATTAACATTGTATAGTAACTCCGGATATGCTATACTAAAAAGGAGGAGAAGAATGAGCGAAGTCTATGACGGAGCCTTCCGATCTATTATTAACAAATGCAGCAAATTCGTACTGCCGTTTATCAATGAAGCTTTCGGTGAAAGCTATTCCGGTAACGAACAGATAGTCTTCTACCCTAACGAGCATTTCATTATTCAGAATGAAGATGCTGATAAAAGGCGGATCACTGATACCAATTTTACTGTTATCGGTGAGGAGAAAAAGAACTATCATCTTGAATGCGAAAGCAGTCCCTATTCGGATAATATGCTTTTACGCATTTTTGAGTATGATACGCAGATTGCTAAGAATGCTTACGAA
>CADAPI010000034.1 GCA_902789705.1 uncultured Ruminococcus sp. | reverse complement strand
TAAAACAAATCTGAATTATTATCAAGTTTCTTTTCTTCGACAAGATCATACACAAAGCTGAAGTTTTTACTCTCTTCGCTTTCATATATATATACATTGGCATCGATCTCAATATACCCATTCATACAGGCTCCGTAATTTGGACGATTAGTATAATAATCTAAAACGCAATCCTCTTCATTTAATCCGAGTGATCTGAGATATTTTTCAATCTCACTTTGATAATCAGAAACGATCTCATCTGCATAGCTCTCATTAACCAGTATGGTTTTCAAATAGGATGACAAAAAGTTTCCAGTATTAAGCGAAAGAGTTTCCTTTTCTTCAACTGTTAAGTTGTACTCATCCAAAAGGCAGCATGAATATTTCCTGTCAGGAGTATAATTCTCTGGTCTTTCCGGACCTGTACCGAATGACAGCTGACCGTTTTGATTCGCCTCATCTGTATCATTATTTTCAGTTTGATCATCTGAACCTTCCCCGGTACTGATCTCCGTCGTTTCAGTAACTGTATCTGAAATTACCGGAAGCTGATCATTTCCGTTTGCACCGTTTCCTGCTTTTCCGTTCACATACATCATCAGCACCGGAACTGCGGCTATGGCGGCACACGCAGCTGCTATCATTCCGATCCTGTGGAACGATATCTTTTTTACTCTTTCATCATGTACAGCTATTTCACTTTCATTTGTTTCCGATGCATTTTCGCGGTCTGTAAGCATCACATTTTCATCTGATAATCCGCCTATTGCATCTATGATCTTATCTTCTTTTGTCTTCATATATCTATCCCTTCTTTTTCAAGGTATTCTCTGAGTTTGCTTCGTATTCTAGTAAGTGTCACAGTTACCTTGCTCTCGCCAACACCAAGTTCTGACGCTATCTGCGCAACAGAACAGAAACTGAAATAACGCATCATGAACATGGTTTTCTTATCTTTGTTTTGTCCGTTTAAAAATCGTTCTATCAGTTCTGTAAGTTCACCCGCCTCGACAGTCTTCTCCACATTATCCGCAGCCGGAATACAGTCCTTTATCTCATCATATACCGCTGCATATTCACCTTCGGAACGACGTTTTGCATCTCTGTGCCTTAACATATCTATAGCCGTATTGCGGACTATCCTTATCACATACGCATACAGGCACAGCGGTCTGTACGGCGGTATCGCCTTCCACATTTTCATATATGTATCATTTGTACACTCTTCACTGTCTCCGTGATCCTTAAGTATCCGGCAGGCCGCCGCCCTGCACTTCGCACCGTATTTATTATCCGTTTCCTTTACTGCATTCTCAGATCGGTCAAAATACAGCTCAACGATCTCTTCATCCGTCATCTACCTTCCTCCTTTTCATCTGTTTTGGAGCTCCTGTCTATATAAACGTAAAATGCATGATGTACACTACACTTTTTTCAAAAAGAATTTTTGCTCACTATATTTTCGCACGGAAGATCGGTGCATCTTCGATGCACTATAAATAGCACCGGCGTGTCAGAGACACGCCGGTACCTTTTCTATATCTTCGCCACCGCATCACGGTTAGTACGATAAAACGTCGACCTTGAAACCTTGTTTTTCTCCAGATATCCGTTCTCCACCAGATTTTCGATGACCTTCTTCCTTAGATAAGATGAATCACTTATTCCGAGATATTCTGCTATTTCCGACACCTTCCGTGACTGATTATAACAGAATGCAAGAACTTTCTCATCGTGTTCCGTTCCGTCTTTACTTGGCATAAACGTTATTTCCGGAATGTCATTTTCAGCCACACCCTTATCATATGTCAGGTCAGGAAGGACCAGTGTGAAATGATCTGATGATGAAAAAATATACGGTTTGTGCTTCTCATCTGCGGTCGCATATTCCTCAGTGATCTTGTCAAATCCGGTGCCGGCAGCCTCCATCACATTACACATTACAAGAACGGATGAAATAAGCTCATTTCGTCTTTTTGAGATAACTCCCGAAAGATCATATGTCTTTCCGATCTTCTCTCCGCGGTAAAATCCGCCCGGAGAAGATATCTCAATTCTGTTTTTGAACATGTCGATCTGGATCTGTGTACCGTCAAGATAGTAATCTCTGTGAGCAATCGCATTTATTACGCCTTCAAACAACGCACGCTTCGGATAGGAATCAAGATTTATACGTTCATTTTCTTTCTTGATAATGGTGTGGTTCATACGCTGATCAACAAACTCCATTATATATTCAATATCTTCAATAAGATTTCCGCTGAACCGGTTTATTGTGACGATTCTTTCACTGCCTTTGTTAAGTCCGGAAAATACTGAACACTGAACTTCAGTTTTCCCTTCACTGTATCCGTCTTTAAACATTACCGCACCGTTTGCAAGAAAACCTTCCTCGTTAAAGAATCCCATTGAACCCAGAGCTTTTTCACGGAGTTTCTTCCCTTCGTTATGTTCACTGTAAAAGTTCCGAAATCATTCGGATCATATTTCACATCAGATATCTGAACATCGTACTGCGTGCGGCTGCTTTTAATGCTCATTTCAATTATTTCTTCATATGTTGCACCGCCGGTAAATCCGTCACGTCTCATATATATTGACGGAACGTTTTTATATTTCAGTATCACCGGCTTGACTGATGATTCAGATACATCCACACGGATTATAAAGCGTTCGTTATCTTTGATCTCATAACGGACAAACGATATGTTCATAACCGGTCTCGGTGTAAGATGTTCATTTACCTTGTTGTTAAAAAAATTCCGCTCATTATCGGCAGCCTTACGGTCAAACCCGATCAGTTTATTCGTTTTATCCTCAACACCAATGTAAAAAACACCGCCGGATGCGTTTGCAAAACCAGCAATGCTTTTAAGCCAGCCGATCACGTCATCACGGTTAAGCATAGCTTTGCATTCAAGTTTATCACTTTCCATGCATATATCATTTTCGATTTCTTCAAGATACACGTTATCACCTTCTTTTTTCGTTACTTCAATTATACTTCAATATCACTTCAATGTCAACTTCAATTTACTTCAATAACTACTTCAATGTCACTTCAATAAAACTTCAATAACTTCAAAGTCAGAATCGGTGCACCGAAGGTGCACTACTGATAGTGCCGGCGCGTCAGAGACACGCCGGCACGTATTTTCGAAGCTCGAGCATATGCCTGCACATTTTCTTAGTGAATTTCAGAGTGATTTGCATATTTTCTTAGTGAATATATTATGTATTTCCACATTTTCTTAGCGAATATTTTCGAATTTCACACATTTTCCGAAAAGCAACTGTCAGGTCGTACCTCATTAAGGAAAATCCGCACCGGAATAATGCTCTTCCGCATATTCGCCGAAAACAGTTTTCCAAAGTCCAGCTGAATTAACTGCTTCAATGGCCCATGAATTTTCACCCTCATCATAACCGACCCACATTGCTGAAACATAATCCGGTGTAAGTCCGACAAACGTCAGATCATGCCAGTCATCAGTGCATCCGGTCTTGCCGGCAACAGGACAGTTTTCAAGAGCAGCCGCCGTACCAGTACCGTTTGTTATCACTTCACGCAGCATCATATTCATTGTATCTGCTGTTTCTTTGCTTACAGCCTGCTCATATTCTCGATTTTCATTATCAATTATAACTTTTCCTGTGCTGTCAACACATCTGCTTATGATACTTGCTTTACAATAACGTCCGCCGTTACCGTAAGGCATATATGCATTTGCAAGGTTAATAACACTCGGACCAAGAAATGTCTCCCCAAGACAAAGTGCTGGATAATCCGCATCCCATTCAGGATCAAGATCAAGATGAAGCTTCTGTGTTGCAAAGTCAAATACTTCTTTTGAAAGATTATTTCCGTTATTGTAAACAATCTGGGCCGGAAGAGTTCTTATCGACTGCTTGAAGAAATACAATGCAGGATAGATACCTCCGGATGGCGCGCCGTCAAAATTTCTCGGGAAGAATTCGACATCCGGGACAGTGTACTCCGGAAGATACTCATCGCAGAACTCTGTTTCCGGTGTCAGCATTCCATTTTCCAGAGCATAACCGTATGCAGTCAGAGGTGTTATCGCCGAACCAACAGCTCGTCCTCCTTCATACGCAATGTTAAAACCAAAGTTATCGTCAGGTTCCTTCTTACCGAGTTTACCTTCCACGCCAAGTATATGTCCGTTATAATCAAGGACCGCAATCGCTGACTGGATCATTTCATCCTGATCGCTCAGCGATTCAGGAAAGTAATACCAGTCACTGTATTTTTCATCAAGATGATCCTGAATATCTCTGTCTGTAGTAAGATAGATCCTGTATCCGCTGTTGAACAACTTATTAATATCACGAGTTCCTAATCCGTATTCATCCTTAAAATAATCGCTTATCTCAAGAACAGCTGTTTCAACAGACCATGGTATAACAGTATATGAAATACTTGAAGTGTCTGTAAGTTCAAATACGACCTCATATTCATTTGTCTCCTTGTTCAACTCATAAAAATATGTAGGGGAATTATCTTTTGTGTCATCGAAAATATCACTGTCTTCTGCTGTTTCATTATCTGTATCAGGATCAGTATTTTCATTCTGATTTTCTGAAACCTCATTTTCAGAAGTCTCTGCAACAGTTTCACTGGCTGCCGGCAGCTGATCATTTCCGTTTCCTGCTTTTCCGTTTACATACATCATAAGCACCGGAACTGCGGCTACTGCGGCAAAAGCTGCTGCGCAGGCTGCTATCGTACCTGCCACCCGTTTCACATTTATTCTTTTTTCCGGTACCGCATTGTCATTCATTGCGTCTTCGACGTATTTCTCCGGAATATCGCCCATTATATCAAAAAGCTGTTCGTTCTTTTTCATTTGTACCTTTCCTTTTCTTAAACTCCGGTCTGCCATCATATCCGCTGTCATATATCAGGCGGATCTTTAAATCAGGCAGATCAGTCTGTTCCTATATAAGTCCGTTCTTCATAAGTTCTTTTTTCAGTCCGTCACGCATACGGTGAAGTGTCACTTTTACATTGCTTTCAGTCATGCCGAATTTTTCTGCTATCTCTTTAACAGACATCACGTACCAGTATCTTAATATAAACATTCTTCTCTTCTGCACATCGCTGTTATCAAGAAATTCCGTTATTGCCTTCAGTGTTTCCTTACGGTCGAGTTCCTCTTCAACATCATTGTTTCCGATACATTCCTCCAGTTCGGATAGAGCAAGATTCACTTCACCGCTTCCGCGCTTCTGCGTGTATTTGGCACGAAAAACATCAAACGCCGTATGCCTCACGATCTTGCCGATAAACGTCGCAAGATTCTGCGGGAACTGCGGAGGAATGGTATTCCATGTCTTAAAATACGTTTCATTCACGCACTCCTCGGTCTCACCGTTGTCGCGGAGTATTCTGTAAGCTATAGAGTATAGATAACGCCCGTATTTTTTATCCGTCCGGGCAATTGCATCTTCCGAACGCTGACGGTAAAGTTCCAGGATCTCGCTGTCTTCCATCTGATCTTCCTTTCGTTTTGGTTTAAAAGAGCTCTTCTGACTATATACACGGCATATGAAAGAAAAGGTTACAGTATTTTTTCTGTATAATTATAACTTTAATATCGCTTCAGTGTCAACTTCAGCTTTTCCACTCCTGTTATGTCCTATTTTTCATATGATATTCACAATATCCACTTGATTTTTACCGGATTATGTATTAAAATAGATTATGTATATAGTACAGAATTTGAATAAATTCAGCAGAACAAAACGGAACAATGATAAGGGGATCTCATAACGCAAAGAAGGGGGCAAGACCATGAAAAGACGTTTTTCAGTTGCTTTGTTTATCGGTCACATGGAAAGCAGGTTCTCGGAAGAAATATTTCTCGGGGCAGCACATGAAGCAGAAAGTATGGACATCAATCTTGTGGTGTTTCCGGTACGTTTCCTTGAAGAAGAGCACACAAATGACTCTTTAAGCAAAAAATATCATTACCAGTACAACTGCATGTTCTCATACGCTGAAAACCACAGCTTTGATGCAGTAATACTTGAAACGGCTGTCATGGGCAGATATGTTGCTCCTGAGGTACTCAGCGAAATAGCACAGAAATTCGGTGACACTCCCGTTATCACTATCTCGGAAAAAATAGATGATCTGCCGTGCGTTTCATTTGAGACCAACGGCATCGATCTGGAAATAGACCACCTCGTAAACGAACACGGAAGAAAACGCATCGGATTCGTTTCAGGTCCTTCCACAAATCTCGAAGCCGTTCAGCGTCTGGAGAAATACAGGGATGCTCTCGAAAGACACGGGATCCCATATGATCCTAAACTTGTTGCCGAAGGCGATTTTACAGAAAACTGCTGTCCTGTCATCGAAAAGCTCCTTACTGAAAATGAAGGCAATATCGATGCCATCTGCTTCTCAAACGACCTTATGGCTATTGCAGGATACAAGGTGATAAGCAAGCGCGATCTTGTTATCGGAAAAGACATCATGATAACCGGTTTCGATGATATATCTGAAGCAGTTTCACTCAATCCGCCGCTTACCACAGTACGTGCACGGTACCGCGATCTCGGCATGAACGCTGTCAAAGCTGCTCACAGCATTCTGACAGGAACTCCGTCCGGTGACGTAACAGTAAAGACAAAGTTAGTCAAGCGTGATTCCTGCGGATGCAAATCAAAACTGACACGTGACATCGAATATCTTCTTACAAGTGATGACAAGGACATAAACAAATTCATTATAAAGATAAACGATATCATTATTTCATATTACGACAGTGTGACCTACCAGCCGAACCAGAGGATAATAAAGAGTCTGCTTCAGTTTGCTGCAAAGTTTTTAACAAATCTTCGTGATGCTTCGGAACTTCCGGACTACAAAATGGCAGCATTCAAATTCGAAGTGCTGCTGAACTACAACATTCTTGATTTCATCAAGCCGGACAATCTGAATTCAGTTCTTTCACTCATCTGTGACAAGGCGGTTTCCCTTGCACGTGACGAGGAGACGCGAAGCGGCATTTACAAACTGTTCATGGGATTCTTCAAACAGATCATTTCCTACGAGCACAAGAACAGTCCGCTCATAGCAAATGAAATAAAGGATAATGTTCGCTGCGCAAGCTCAATAATCGGCAACACGATCGAGTGTTTCCAGAGCAACAACAGCATTCCGGCAAATATCATGCAGGGTCTGAAGGCGATGGGAATACGTTCAAGCTATCTTTATCTGCATGAAAAGACAGTCATCTCAAAATCGAGAAACGACTGGGTTCAGCCTTCCCATGAAATGCTCTTCTCATATCAGACGAACGGAATGCTGAAATCATTTGTACGCGGAAAGAAGATACGCTCACCATTCCTGTTCAGAAACGAATACATGCCGGACTGCAGATTCACCCTGATCGCATCTCCTGTATTCTGCAGTGAGGAGAATTACGGCATACTCCTCTACGACATAGATACTGACGACTACAACTTCTACAATTCATTCATCACCTCACAGATCTCATACGCACTCAAACTCAGAAAGATGCTTGAGATACAGAAGGAAGTTCAGTCGGATCTCAGAGAGAGTCTTTCAAAGGCTACAACAAAAAACGAGCGTCTCAATCAGATATCAAGATCTGACGAGCTCACCGGAATACTCAACAGACGAGGATTCATGGAAAGAGCCAGAAGCTGCATACTTGAACATACCGGACGCCGTGCCGCAGTCATATTTGCCGACATGGACAATCTCAAACAGATCAACGATATTTTCGGTCACGACGAAGGTGACTACGCAATACAGAAAACTGCCGAGATACTTACAAAGTGCATACGGACAAGCGACATTGTTGCACGATTCGGCGGCGATGAATTTGCAGCATTCGTTCTTACCGACGATCCTGATTTCAGCATAATGCTGAAGGACAGGATTCGTGAAGCCTGCGACCATGTAAATGAAAACAGCGGCAAGCCGTACATGATACGCATAAGTTCGGGTATTTACGAATTCACATGCAGCTACGAAACAAGCCTTCATAATCTTATGAATGAAGCGGACAAGCTGCTTTACGAAAACAAACGCTACAAGATCCGGAATGTTCTACGTAATCCGGAATAAACAGAAAACTTAAAACCGCAGAGAACACACTCTGCGGTTTTTTAGGGAAACACTGACTAAAGCGTAAATACGGCTCCGCCGTATTTACGGAGAGGAAGACCTCGGGGCTTCGCCCCGTACCCCATACTGAATAAATCAGCATTTCCTTACAGAGAAAGGACGGACAATGGACAAATTCAAACTCGTTTCTCCATACAAACCATCGGGCGACCAGCCGAAAGCAATTGAACAGCTTACCGAGGGCGTTAAGCGCGGCGACCGTATTCAGACTCTGCTTGGTGTTACAGGTTCAGGAAAGACCTACACCATGGCAAATGTTATAGCCAACCTTAACCGCCCTACCCTTGTGCTTGCACACAACAAGACACTTGCGGCACAGCTGTGTTCGGAATTCAAGGAATTCTTTCCGGAAAATGCAGTCGAGTACTTTGTTTCCTACTACGACTACTATCAGCCTGAGGCGTACATTCCGGGAACTGATACCTTCATTGAAAAGGACTCGGCGATAAACGAAGAGATAGATAAGCTCCGTCACTCCGCCACAACTGCGCTTTCCGAAAGACGTGACGTAATAATCGTTTCAAGTGTTTCGTGCATATACACTCTCGGTGACCCGAACGAATACCGTGCAAGAACCGTTTCCGTCCGTGAAGGCATGGAAAAGTCAAGGGATAAACTCCTTGAAGAGCTGGTAAGCATACACTACGAAAGAAACGACATCGACTTTCAGCGTAACAGATTCAGGGTGCGCGGCGATGTGGTCGAGGTCTTCCCTTCCGATACCTCGGACAAGGCTGTACGTATTGAATACTTCGGCGATGAAATAGACAGAATATGCGAGATAAATCCCGTTACCGGAAACATAATCTCACAGCTTTCACATACTGCCTTCTTCCCTGCTTCACACCATGTGGTATCTGCCGAAAAGATAGATGCAGCAGTGAAGGAACTTGACCGTGAACTTGCAGAGCGTATAGAATATTTCACGGAAAACCACAAACTGATAGAAGCACAGCGAATCGCTGAGCGTACACACTACGACATGGAAATGCTGAAGGAAGTAGGATTCTGCAGCGGTATTGAAAACTATTCAAGAGTGCTTTCCGGCCGTGAACCTGGCAGCACACCTTTTACACTGCTCGACTACTTCCCTGATGACTATCTTCTCTTCGTTGACGAAAGCCACGTTACACTTCCGCAGGTGCGCGGCATGAGTGCCGGTGACAGAGCACGAAAGGAAACACTCGTAAACTACGGTTTCCGTCTTCCGAGTGCCCTCGACAACCGTCCGCTTTATTTCAATGAGTTTGAAGAGCGAATCAACCAGGCGATATTCGTAAGTGCAACACCGGGACCTCTTGAAAAGGAACAGTCCTCGCAGACAGTTGAACAGGTCATCCGTCCGACGGGACTTGTTGATCCGGAAATAATCGTAAAACCGATCGACGGTCAGATAGACGACATCATTTCCGAGATAAACATACGCACTGAAAAGAATGAACGCGTGCTTATAACCACGCTTACAAAGAAAATGGCTGAAGATCTGACTGCGTTTCTTGAAAACGCGGGAATAAAAGTGCGCTACCTGCACCACGACATTGACACCGTTGAAAGAATGGAGATAATACGCGACCTGCGTATGGGTGAGTTCGACGTGCTTGTCGGCATCAACCTTCTGCGTGAAGGTCTTGACATACCGGAAGTATCACTCGTTGCAATACTCGACGCAGACAAGGAAGGCTTCCTACGAAGCGAAACTTCACTCATTCAGACCATAGGCCGTGCCGCACGTAACGCCGAAGGCAAGGTCATCATGTACGCTGACTCAGTTACAAGATCGATGGAAGCTGCCATCACGGAGACTGAGCGAAGAAGAAAGCTGCAGATGGACTACAACCGTGAACACGGCATTGTTCCGAAAACGATAATCAAGGATGTACGCGACGTTATTGAAATAACATCGAAGAAAAAGATAAACGAAAAGAACGACGGCAAAAAGCTTTCGGCGGCAGAAAAGGCCGAACAGATAAAACTGCTCACCGCACAGATGAAGGAAGCCGCAAAGCTTCTTGAATTCGAGCATGCAGCATATCTCCGCGACAGGATAGAAGAACTTAAAGGTGAAAAGAAATAATGAATAACAAAATAATCATAAAGGGAGCAAGGGAACATAATCTGAAGAACATCGACATCGAACTGGAAAGGAATCAGCTCATAGTAATGACTGGTCTTTCAGGTTCGGGAAAATCTTCACTCGCCTTCGACACCATATATGCCGACGGTCAGAGAAGATATGTCGAAAGTCTGTCGTCCTACGCGAGAATGTTCTTAGGACAGGCTAACAAGCCGGATGTGGACAGCATTGAAGGTCTTTCACCGGCCATATCGATAGATCAGAAAACCACATCAAAGAATCCGCGTTCAACAGTAGGTACCATTACCGAGATACACGACTACTACCGTCTGCTCTATGCAAGAATAGGCATTCCGCACTGTCCGGTCTGCGGAAAGGAAATAAAGCAGCAGACCATCGACCAGATCACTGACAGACTCATGGCTCTTGAAAAAGGCACAAAGGTCCAGCTCATGGCTCCGGTTATCCGCGGCAAGAAAGGCACACATGCAAAGGAACTTGAAGCAGCAAAGAAGTCAGGTTTTGTACGTGTGCGCTGCGACGGAATAATGTACGATCTTTCAGAAGAGATAAAGCTTGAAAAGAATGTAAAGCACAGCATTGAAATAGTTGTTGACCGTATAGTGATCAAGGAAGGCATTGAATCAAGAATAGCAGACAGCCTTGAAACGATAAACTCAGTTTCGAAAGGTCTCATTCTCGCTGACATCATAGGCGGAAAGGAAATGCTCTTCTCGCTCAATTACTCCTGCCCTGACCACGACATTTCCATTGACGAACTCACTCCGAGAATGTTCTCTTTCAACAATCCATTCGGAGCATGTGAAACATGTACGGGACTTGGCGTATTTCAGGAGATCGATCCGGATATAATCGTACCGAACCGCGAACTCAGCATTCTTGACGGTGCGATACACGCTTCCGGATGGAACTCGCTTACCCCGAGTTCATTTGCAATGATGTACTACACCGCCATCTCAAAGGAATACGGTATACCGCTCGACCGTCCGGTAAAGGAACTTACTAAGGAACAGCTTGACCTGTTCCTGTACGGCACCGGTGACAAGGCACTTACCCTCCACCGTGCATCCGTCTACGGCGGCGGTGTTCACAAACAGCCTTTCGAGGGCGTCATCAACAATCTTTACAGGCGCTACAAGGAAGGCGGCCAGTCATGGAACAAGGATGAGATTGAAAACTACATGACGGAACGTCTGTGTCCGGACTGTCAGGGAAAACGTCTTAAAAAGGAAAGCCTTGCAGTTACAGTAGGAGGCAAAAACATCGCTGAACTTTCTGACATGTCAGTTCTTGACTCGCTTGATTTCTTTGAAAACCTGGAACTTACCGAAAAGGAAATGATCATCGGCAAGGCAGTAATAAAGGAAATAAAGTCGAGACTCAACTTCCTTAAAAATGTCGGACTCGGATATCTTACACTTTCACGTTCAGCCGGAACGCTTTCCGGCGGTGAAAGCCAGCGTATAAGACTTGCCACACAGATAGGTTCATCACTCGTGGGCGTTCTGTACATTCTCGACGAACCGAGCATAGGCCTTCATCAGCGTGACAACGACAAGCTCATTGCAACACTGAAAAAACTCCGCGATCTCGGCAACACGCTCATCGTTGTTGAACACGACGACGACACGATGTATGCCGCTGACACCATCGTTGACATAGGACCGGGAGCTGGCGTGAACGGCGGTAACATAGTTTTCAACGGTACTGTAGATGAACTGTTGAAATGTGAGGAATCGATAACTGGTCAGTACTTAAGCGGAAAGAAGAGCATTCCGGTACCTGAAAAGCGCAGACCGGGAAACGGACACTTCCTGTCCGTACGCGGTGCGGCGCAGAACAATCTTAAGCACGTTGACGTTGACATTCCGCTCGGAACATTCACCTGCGTCACAGGTGTTTCCGGTTCGGGAAAATCATCTCTCGTAAACGAGATAATCTACAAGAACCTGGCAGCAAAGCTCAACCGCGCAAAGGTATTTCCGGGAAAATTCGATGAAATGCTCGGCCTTGAAAATCTCGACAAGGTAATAGACATCGACCAGTCCCCTATCGGCCGCACACCGCGTTCAAACCCGGCGACATACACCGGAGTTTTCGGTGATATACGCGAACTTTTCGCTCAGACGAACCAGGCAAAACTCAAAGGCTACACTGCAGGACGCTTCTCCTTCAATGTAAAGGGCGGACGCTGCGAAGCCTGCGAAGGTGACGGTATCATCAAGATCGAAATGCACTTCCTGCCGGATGTATACGTTCCGTGCGAAGTGTGCAAGGGTCACCGCTACAACAGGGAAACTCTTGAAGTAAAGTACAAGGACAAGTCGATATATGACGTTCTTGAAATGACAGTCGATGAAGGTGTTTCCTTCTTTGAAAACATCCCGAAGATCGCCCGCAAACTGAAAACTCTTCAGGAAGTCGGCCTCGGATACATCAAGATAGGCCAGCCGGCAACAACACTCTCCGGCGGTGAGGCACAGCGTGTCAAACTTGCCACGGAACTCTCAAAGCGTTCAACAGGCAAGACGATATACATCCTCGACGAACCGACCACCGGCCTTCACAACGCCGATATACACAAACTCACCGAAGTACTGCAGAAGCTCGTTGACGCAGGAAACACAGTCCTTGTCATTGAACACAATCTCGGACTTATCAAGGTATGCGACCACATAATCGACATCGGCCCTGAAGGCGGTAACGAAGGCGGTACTATCATAGCCACCGGCACCCCGGAAGAAATAGTAAAATGCAAAAAATCATATACCGGTCAGTATCTGAAGAAGTATCTTAAATAAAATTCTGAAAACTTCAATGTCCGGTTCTAAAGTACAGGGCTTGAAGTATTTCCGAATTCAGATGCGCTCTGTGCATCTGAATTAAAAATTGTGCCGCAGGCATCACCTTTTAATCGGTACGCCTGCGGCGTGCTGTTTCACCTTATATTGCTTACCGTGCCGACCGATACGTAATTAGCAGTGATGGCACCGAGATCTGTGTCCGGCGGAGCTGCCCATATGCGCTTTGTCGAGATTCTGTACAGCTTTTCACCGCTTTCAGATGTTTCCTCGGTATACGTATCGTCATAGAACGGTCCGGTATAGACTCTTGTATTTTTCTTAAAAGAAAAAGGAACAGTATCGACGGCTTTGTGAACCGATGATACTGTTCCTTGATTTTTATTAAACCATCAATGGTCTGAAATTACTTAGTGTAATATACATCCGGAGCTGAAGGGAGCTTGTAGCCTGTTCCGAGGAAGAAGCTTGTGTGCGGAGGCTGGTTGTATGCTGTGTTTTCAGCTGCAACGCCTGTTCTGTACTGGCTGTCGTGCATGAGAGTGAAGAGTCTGTACTCAGTCTCATACGGTGTTGAGTAGATCCTGAGTGCTGAGCTGTCTTCTGTGTGGAGAACGAGTTCTTCACGCCAGTCACCGAAAAGGTCGGCTGTAAGGTTTGGAGTATTCTTTGTACCGTTGCATGCTACGCATCCCTGAGCAGTAAGAAGTGTCTTTACTCCGCCTGATGTCCACTCGGAAATTGTATTGCCGTCAAGAAGTTCGCTTTCGAGGTCGCCGTCCCAGTTGATAACGAAGTTTACTGCAAGACCGCTTGATGAACCGATGTTCTGGCCTGCGCCGCTGTAGAGTGTGCTGCTTCTTGCACCCCAGAATTCAGCTGCGTCGTTGCCCGGAACGATGTTGGCTGCACATGCACGTCCTGTATCCTTGTCGCCTTCGTAGCGGAAGATGATCTCACCTGTCTTTGCGTCTGAAAGAACGCATCCCCATGGAGATACTTCGTGGCACTGCCATACTTCAAGGCCTGGTCTTGAAGGGATGAAATCACTTACATGCATTGCGTCACCGTGGCCGAGCTTCATTGAATAGAGGCCCTTGCCGTCGTGGTCGATGGTGCATGAACCGTAGATGATCTCGTCGAATCCGTCACCGTCAACGTCTGCAGATACGAGGTTATGGTTACCCTGTGAGCTGTAGTCGCTGTTCGGCTTGCCCTTCTTGTCGGTACCGCCGTCATAGCTGTCGAAGAACCAGCGCTGTGTAAGCTTGCTTCCGTTCCAGTCGTATGCGGCAAGTGTTGCTCTTGTGTAGTATCCGCGGCACATAACTGCACTCGGATGTTTTCCGTCGAGATATGCTACTGTTGCGAGGAAACGGTCACATCTGTTGCCGTAGTCGTCGCCCCATGTGGACTTGATATTATTGCCTCGCGGAGGATTGTAGTTTACAGTATCCATTGCCGCACCTGTCTGACCGTTGAATACTGTAAGGTATTCAGGACCGCTCAGAACGTAGCCGTTTGAGTTTCTGTAATCCTTTGATCCGTCGCCTATTACTTTTCCTGTCGCGTCCTTTGTACCGTCGGCAGTCTTGCAGATCATTTCTGCCTTTCCGTCTCCGTCAAAGTCGTAAACCATGAACTGTGTATAGTGAGCACCGGCACGGATATTCTTACCAAGATCTATTCTCCAGAGCTGCTTGCCGTCAAGCTTGTAGCAGTCAAGATATACGTTTCCTGTGTAGCCGGACTGTGAGTTGTCCTTGGAATTTGAAGGATCCCACTTAACGATGATCTCGAGTTTGCCGTCACCGTCAACGTCAGCTGTTGAGCAGTCAGATGCCGAATATGTGCATGAAGAACCGTCCGGCATGTTCATTCCGTTCGGCTTGTTGAGCTTGAGTTCAAGATAATCGCCGCCGATAACGATATTTTCTTCATTTATCTCACTGCGTGAACCGTTTACGAATGTCTCTACCTTGTACTTTGAAGATGCGCTGCCTGATCTGTCAAGGTATGTTGTAGCCTTGCCTGCACCGGCAGTATAAATGAGTTCACCGTCTCTGTAGAGTTTGAATTCCGTATCGGCAGGATCTGTCGCAAGGCTTCTCCAGCTTACGAGCATTCCGTTTGCAGTCTTTACAGACGAGATTGATCTTGAAAGCTTCTCCATCTGTCTTGAACCAGGAGAAACCGGCGGTTCATATGGTATAACTGATGCGTCTGTAAGTTCAGCCGCCTGTTTGTCAGTCTTTATAAACTTTATAACGTCAATGTTCGGACCGCCGTTTGCAGTTGTGGCAGCCATTTTGATCTTGTTTTCACCCTTCTTCAGTGAAATGACGATCTCGTTTTCCTTCCAGTCGGTCCATGAACCGGTACCGCCGAAATTCATTGAATAGTAGCTGTCATTGCTTCCTGCATAAATACTGAGCGGTCTTGCTGCATCAGTTCCGTTTGCAAAACGTACTGTCATGAGATAGTTTCCGTCTTCCGGTGCGTTTACTGTAATTGTAAGAGCACTTCCAAGTACGTTGTCGTAGTTTACGTACGACTGACCGAGGAAACCGCTGTTTGTTGTTTCAGTAACACCCTGGTAGATCTCGCCGTCGCTTGCGTAGTAAACCATCTCCTTCGGAGCTGCAGGTGTTGTAACAGTAGTTACTGTTGTAGTCACTGCCTCAGTAGTAACCGAGGTTACAGGAGGTTCTGTAACAGGTTCGGTAACTGTGGTCGTAACTGCAGGTTCAGTAACAGGATCAGTCACCGGTTCTGTAATGACAGGAGCTGCGGTAGTTACCGGAGCCTGTTCCATCGGCTTTCCGATAACAGTTTCGACCTGAAGTGAATGTGAGATAAATGATCTGAGAGTGGCAAGATCGACTATGTCACATTTGCCATCTCTGTCAAAGTCCATCTGATCCTTCTGACTTTCATCGAACTTTGCATCGCCTACAAGATGAAGCGAAAGTACTGAAAGGTCAGTAATATCAACTACCTGATTATTGTTGACGTCACCGTACAGTCTTGTTTCAGCAGCAGATACCGGATTAACGCTCATCATTCCGAGCATCGCAAGAGCTGAAAGCGCTGCCGTGACTTTTCTGAATTTTTTTACTTTCTTCAAAACATACAACCTCCGTTAAGGAAAATGAAAACGCTGATAAAAATACTGTTACGTACCGTACCGACAATCAAAAAGCAAAGCAGCGTTTCCTTAGGATAATACGCGGCACACCCCTGTTCCGGGCGTACCGCCCATACAATTATATTATAAATTTATTTTACAAACATGTCAAGAGTTGAACAGTTTTTTGTATGTTTTGAGAACGTATTTTGTACAAATTTCATACTGCAGTGTCAGTGTCCTGATACAAGTTCAAAGGTAACGTCCTCAGCAGGTACCCACTTGTAGTGGTCTCCGTCATCGGCATCGACGCAGTCATAGAAAAGGCCGTGTTCACACTGAACAGCTCTTTTCACTATAACATGCCAGCCTTCTTCAAGCTCCCAGTAACGGTTGTTCTCTTCCGGTCCGCCGGAAAGTACATAGTCATCGTCGTATGCGCGGTAGCTGTAATCAATGCCATTACGTTCTCTTTCAGCCTTTACGGAATGCCACGCTTCTATATGCGCCCTGAAATAATCACTGTCAGGCAGATACATCACCTTTTCCATTCTTCCGCTCTGCTCTGAATAGCTTTCAGTTTCTGTGAGTATCGCAGATATTTCTGATGCGAGCCTTGTATATTCATCCCGCTGTTCCGCATCATTTCCGTCATATCTGACATCACTTACGCGGGTTGTGGATAAATATGTATTTCCGGATACTCCGCGAAGTGCTGACCACTCCGGAATATTACGGAATCCGGCATTAAACACATCATTTTCATCTGAAAGATCACCGATATGATAGCCGAAAAGTCCGCCGTCTCCGCCTCCGTCATAAAATGCTTTCTTTGCACAGAACTCACCGGAAGTAATAACGAAATGGCCTTCCCAGTCTGCCGGAAGTGTAAGTGCAAATTTGCCGTTTCCGAGAGTTACGCGAAGTGAACCGTCAGAATTCTTTGTAACTGCCGCATGATCCGCTTTGATATCTTCCGGATAAGGATAGGCTCCCGGATCGGTATTTTCCCTTTTTGCATCAGCCGGTTCCGAAGATGATACTGCCTCCTGTTCTTCTGTTTCCGTCACTGCCGGTGAAGTTTCTGCTCCGTTTAACGTTTCTGCGCCTGAAATGCCTGTAACTTCACTTAATACAGTTTCTATGACCGTTACAGCCTTTTCATCACCCGTCACCGGTGCGGATCCATCTTTTTCAGATACTGACGGCTCTGTAAGCGAAACATCTGTAAGAGCCGGTGAAAACGGATCTCTGCTTCTCTCCGGCAGATTGCTGCCTATAACGACCAGAAGCACTGCTGCCGCAGCAACACATGCTGCTCCTGCCCACGGGAATCTTTTTCCCTTTGTAGTTACTGTGATATTTGTATCCGCTGCCTTTTCAACAAACCTGTCATCGATCTCACCAAGATCATGAAGGAGTTTATTTGCAGTTTCCATATCTGTATTTCTGTTATCTTTAAAATCGCTCATGATAACGCCTCCGTTTTATCAGTAAAGTCCCTTTTCTTTTATGTATTCTTTAAGATCTGCTCTTATCCTGCAGAGCATAGTTTTCAGTGAACCGGCGGAAATGCCGTTGTTTTCGGTTTCATGTAGAAGTATCTCTGCATGAAAAGTATGCATTTTTTCTCGTCAAGCGTTCCGAGAAACTCATTGAGTGCTGCAATGACTTCCTTGTGTTCGATCCTTGCAGCCGTATTGTCGCGTGACGGTATGCACTCTGCCAGTTCTTCGAGCGACTGGGTTACCAGGTCATGATCTCTTTTCTTCGCCTTTCTTTTTTCGTACATCTTAAGTGCAAGATTTCTCGTTACCTTTGCAATGTAGGCCCTGAAAATACGCGGCACCACCGGCGGTATTGAATTCCATACAGTAAGGAACGTATCATTCAGACATTCCTCCACATCACCTTTGTCGCCGAGTATTCCGTCTGCGATCTTCCGGCAGTACCGGCCGTATTTCAGTTCAGTCTCGGAAATAGCTTCTTCCGAGCGCTCATTGAACAGTCTTATCAAAATTTCATCTTCCATATTATTTTCCTTTCGGGTGCCGTTTGTCTTTCAGGTGCCGCTCACCGGCTGCCTCAGATCCTTTAAGATCAGTTTTTAAGAAAACACTGATTAAACCGGAAATCCGGCTTCGCCGGATTTCCGAGGGTAGGATTTGCGGGGCTTCGCCCCGGAGCCCCACGCTGATTTATGAATAAATCAGTGTTTCCTTAGTTAAATTCAAGGTCATATTCCTTTATCCAGCCGTAGTAATCACCGTCATCAGCATCCCAGCATTCGTACCATATTCTGCCGTGTGACTTGCATTTGTTTTTCGCGATAATGTTCCAGTCTCCTTCTATCGGCCATTGAGTTTTCTCAGGGCCGTATTCAAGAATATATGAAGATGCATAACCTTTAACATCATTATGTTTTTCTCCAATAGCCACACCCTTGAGCGGCTCGGTGAGTTCATATCTCACAAGAGTCTTTTCCGGCGGAATGATATAATCCATATTTACCGCTTCAGGATCAAACTGCACAGGGTTTTCGCCATAGAACTCCGTAACTGCAGTTCCGTTATCAATATCAATATTATACAGATGAAAAACGTCTGAACCATCAGGATTTTTTAAGTCTTTTCCGAATATATCAGTGAGTGTTATCCTTTCTCCTGTACGCGGGTCAAATATATAGTTCACATCAAGCGGTCCGTCTATTTTGCCGAAATTAACATGGATAACATTCAGTTCTGCGTAATCATCTGCATAGCAATAAGGTTCACTTATAATTATTCTTGCAGCAGCAAATGCAGGATAATCAGGCATTTCCGCAGCTTTTTCAGCACGTATCTTCTTTGCTTCTTCAAATATCTTCTCATAAACAGCCTGTCTTTCTGCGATCTCACTTTCACTGTGAAAACGGGAACCGGATATCGTAGTATGCACCTCTCCGTCATCACCGGTATACAGCTTCTGCTCCCACTCGTCGGCTGTGCTTTCGTAACTATTGAACCTGTCATCAAGAAGCAGATTATTGTCGAAGTATTCTCCGGTAACCATGCTGTCCAGTATCGTTTCCCTTTCAGTATACTTAGTATTCATTGTTTCGTACATATACGGACCGGAACCTTCAAGAACAATTTCATTCAGAGAAAAATCACCAACTTCTCCAAGCAGACCGACAAAATCTGTTTTCATATGATCGGGAAGCCATGTGTTCAGATCGTGTCCTACACTTTCATTTACTAAAGATACAAAGTTTTCATCCTTATAAAACAGATCAGAAAACTTCTCTATTCTCGTTTTGTTTCTTACATCATAGTTCAGATTTTTTATGAATGAGTACACATCTCTTGAATATCCGTTCGGCAGATAGATCTTTTCCGAAGACTGATAAATACAGATATTAAGATACCCGTTGATCATTCGGGCTTTCATTTGCAGGTTTTCATGTCCGCGGCACACTTCTTCAATATCGCTGTTTATTTTGTTCTGGAAATCCTTGTCTGCAAGGAAATCCACAGAAAGTTCAGACTTATCATATGTTCCGCTTAACAGATCCCCACCCCTGGACACCTGAAAATCGGATATTTTCCGGGACGGAGTATAACCGGCCGGCTTTCCCTTTCCCGTTCCCACGGCTTTATAAGGCCTTAATTCATCAGGATATTCCATATCACGTACCGGTACATAACCGCATGCGAGTACTGCCTTCTGACCTTCATCAGAAACGGCCCACTTTGCAAAATTACGGGTTTCTGTCGAAGCCTTGTCTGTATAAACTATAAAAGTGTTGCTTAAGAGCGGATAAGTCCCGTCTGCCATTGTCTCTCTTGTCGGCTTTATGCCGTCAACAGCGATGAATTTAGTATCTGAGGAATTCTCATACATCTGTGCTGCGTATGAATACACTGAATATCCTATTGCACTTTCAGCATTGTCATAGACTGCAAGGCCGTCCATAAGCGATCCCATTGTGCCGAGAACATGATCCGTAGGCGGTGTCATAAGATCATAGCCTTTCATGAACTCTGTCATATAGTTCTGGCTTCCGGAGTCATTGTTTCTCTGATACGGAACTATCTTTTC
>CADAPI010000033.1:16789-25656 GCA_902789705.1 uncultured Ruminococcus sp. | reverse complement strand
TATTCTTCTTACGATGTGTGCTTTGTGCCATACACCGCCGTTTCCGAAAGGCATGTAGGCGTTGGTGAGATTTACAAGGGAAGGACCTGAACCCGTTGCTCCGACACCAACTGCTGCATAGGTAATGTCGGTTTCCGGATCAAGATCAAGTCTCATGGTATTGCATGCGAAATCAAATACGTTTTCGACGCCGAACATATTGCATAGCTGTGCCGAACCGGTGTTGTATGATTCCGCAAGGAAGGTGTACACAGGATATGATTTTCCTGTGTACTTGTTATTGTAGTTTGCAGGCCATTCGTTTTCATCGGCAACTCCGGCAGGAAGCGGGGAGTCCACAAGAAATGTTGACCAGTTTATAAGGTTGTTTTCTATTCCGTAGCAGTAAGCTGCCAGCGGCTTAATGGTCGAACCCGGCTGACGGCAGGCATCTGTGGCGTTGCTCCAGCAGAATGATGACGGTTTTTCACCGATTCCTCCGCAAATACCCTTTATTTCACCGAAGTAGTCCATGACAACGGCTGCAGCATCTACGTTTTCCCACTGCTCATTTCCGTCGTCATCCGTGTAGCATGCCATCTCCTCCGGAAAATAGGTAAAATCGGACATATTGCGTTCAAGTTCGGCCTGAATATCCTCGTCTATGGTAAGATAGATCTCGTATCCTCCTCCCATAAACTCCTTCATGCCGTCCTCGTAGCTTAAGTTTTTGTATTCACAGATAAAATCACAGAATTCCTCCAGTGCTGCGTCTACGGCCCATGAAGTGACATCAGGATTTTTAAAGTCCTCGCTTATTTCGGATATTTTAACTTCTGCCTCATCGTCCGTATGAACGAAGTGCATTTTTTCCGTTCTTGCTTTTTCAAAGCTTTCCGCAGATATGTATCCGGATTCGAACATTTTTCTTAAGCAGTAAAGCTGGCGGTCACGGTTCCGTTCATTTCCGCCCAGCGGATTTCTGAGTTCCGGATTCTGAATAACTGCGGCAAGACAAGCCGCTTCCGCCAGAGTCAGATCTTTTGCATGCTTTCCGAAATATCCTGCGGCAGCCGCCTCAACGCCGTACATATTGTATCCGCTTTCAGTCTGGCCGAAGTAGATGATGTTAAGGTATTTTTCGAGTATCTGATCTTTGGTATAATGCGTTTCCAGACTGACGGCACGGGATATCTCACGTATCTTTCTGTCAACGGAAAACTCGTTGTCCGAAGTGATGTTTTTAACAAGCTGCTGCGTGATCGTTGAACCGCCGGTAACTTCGCCGGTGGTTATGAATCCGGCAGTTCGCAGCAGTTCCTTTGCCATTGCGGCGGAAGTTGTGAAAAGGTCAATGCCTTCATGACTGTAAAAACGCTCGTCCTCAATGCTTACAAATGCCATCTTGACATGTTCCGGAAGTGTGGAAATATCTATTTCCTTTTTTGCATTACCGGTGTATGGTGTCACTTTATAAATAAGTTTGTCCTCGCCGGTAGCTTTGTCCGTACAGTATATATACGATGACTTTTCTTTTTCCGGTTCAGGAATATATACCTCACTTACGTTCGCAAGTTTTTCAGAAGCGGCAAATACAGCAGCAATGGAAAAGCCAGCAGCTGTAACCAGCAGAATAAGTGTAATACACAGAACCGTAGTTATAACTATCCATATAAACTTAGATATTTTCCCTGCAGCTTTTTCCATTTTCTCACTTCCTTTATTAAAGATCATTCAGAACTTATGTTTACTTTGCAGCTGTTCTGCGTGTTTTCCCGATAATGATCACGCCGGTGATCTGTCATGCTTTTTCTTAACAGCGTTCACGACTGTAAGAACTATGAAAATAAATATAGTACCGGTCACTGCACCGGAGAAGTCAATCATTACGTCGACCGGACTTCCGCATCTGCCGTCGGTGAAAAGCTGATGCATTTCATCTGTTGCGGCGTAGAGAAGACAGAAGGGCAGTGTTGTGAAAAATCTTGTTCTGGTCTTTTTAAAATAAAGTGTTGAGTTGAGAAATGCGATTATACCGAGCAGAGCATATTCTGAAAAATGTGCCGCTTTGCGGATGTAGAAATGCATTCCTTCAACTATTTCTTTCTGTTTTTCGTATGAAAAAGTTTCGAAGTCCTTTACAGTAAGACTTGCTATCTTATAGGTTATTCCTTCACTGAGATTGCCAGAGATGTCAGCATTCTGCGAAGAGAAAACGAAGATCATTACCATGCAGGCGATGAGGCATATAAGTCCGGCTGTTCTTTTCTTTGTCATTGGTTATCCTTTCAATACTATAAAAGCGTTAAGCCCTTGGCAGAGCTTAACGCTTTCAGTGATCAGCTGATTTATGAATAAATTAGCGAGGGGAACGGGGCGAAGCCCAGCATCCTCACTATCCTGCAGATCCGGCGAAGCCGGATCTGCGACTTTATTATTGCTTCATTAAGAGTTTAAGAATCTGAATTTTCTCTTTTTAACGTCAAAATATCTGTATGCATCGTCCGGGTTAGTTGCGTCAGAACCTCTGAAGCGGACTTCTCCGTTGATGGAAAGAACGTCGCGGTCAGTTTCGTCAGATGACCATTCCGGTATGATGTTCAGCTTGTTCTTTCTTACGTTGTAAACCGTTCTCTTGTAACCTTTTTCGATGAACTTGATGCTGCCGTAGTCGATGTCGTATGTATTAGGCTCAATAACTACACGTGTTGAACCTTCAGATGAGTCTGTGATGTCAAGAACGTAGCATCTGTAGGTCTGTGACGGTGATGTTGAATGGAATGTAACCACGTCGATAGTGTTTCCTGCAAAAATAGAAACATAAAGATAGTACGCAAGTATACCTATTACATAGAGAAGAAGATATATGGTACCGAGTATGGTCTTGATGCCTTCTCCTGCACCGCTGCAGAAGAACAGTACCACAGCAAGTATGCCGAGAGGCACAAGCATTATCAGATTATCTGGACTGTAGTAAAGTACAACTATCGGAAGATAGAACAGAAGTCCGAAAAGCCCGGCTATCGAAGTTAGTATCTGTTTTCTGGTGTATATCATCGCACCGCCGAATATAATGGCAAGTATTATTTCCAGAGCAGCGAATGCCGGTTTGCTTACGATCTGTACATCATAATAAAGTGAAGCGAATGCAAGAAAGCCCATGAGCCCGGCGTAACCGAAACTGATAAGGGACATTACCGGTTTTATCAGCGAACGGGTATTTCTTTTTTCAGGCAAATAGTATTCCTCCTTAGATTGTTCTGTTGTTCTCGGCCGGAAGATGCCGGAAAATGCTCCGGACAAAACCGACTTCTATAATTATAACATTTTATATTTGGAGTTACAATAGTTTTAATGAAATAATTTTTGCTGATCACTTCTATAAAAAACGTAGTTAACCAGAAACGCCCCTTGCAAGCAAGGGACGTTCCTGGTTATGATATAGGGATTATTGGGGATTTATATTCTACGTTGGGGTAAACGTAAAATACCGTTATTCATATACCCGACTTTCCGAAATTGTTATCTGACTTATGGGAGTTTGTTTTGTTTTCCCTCATCGAGTATGGTTATATTATAATCAGCGTATGTGTATGGAATATGATAGTTTTGTGAAAGTTTTGTGATAATACAGAAAAGCTATTAAGTTATTTGATGTTGTTGATTAAAAACAACAGGCGGCAAAAATGCCGCCTGTATTTGTGCAAAATGTCGGTTTAGATGCAAATGGACTCCTTGTCACGCTTGATCTTGAACCAGAAAGTAGTTCCCGCACCCGGTGTACTCTGAACACCGAACGGAAAATTATGTGCTTTAAGTACGGCACGTACTATTGAAAGTCCGAGTCCGGTTCCCACGACCTCACGTTTTGTTTTTTCCGCACGGTAGTATTTTTCGAATATCTGGTGGATGTTTTCTTCTGAAATTCCCTTGCCGGTATCTCTTATCGAGATCTTCACAAAGTCCTCTTCAGTTTCCATGGTGACAAAGATCTGTTTGTCTTCGCCGGTGTAGTTGATCGCGTTGTTCACAAGATTGTAGATGACCTGTTCTATCTTGCCCGTGTCGCACTGTACAAGTACCGGCGGATTATCAGTGTAATTTATGGTATACCCGTTTGCTTCGGAAAATTCCTTGTAGCGCTCCATTATGTCGTGAAGCTTGGCGCTTATATCAAAAGTTGAAATGTCAAGAGGCTGTCTGCCGTTTTCAAGCTTTGAAAGGTCGAGAATATCATTTACAAGCTGAGCAAGACGGTCTGTTTCCTTTATTATTATGCCGAGGTGTTCCTCGCGCTTTTCCTTGCGGTCGCCGGAAAGATCGCGTATCATTTCCGCGTAGGCTTTTATCATTGTAAGAGGGGTTCTTAAGTCGTGTGAAACGTTGGCAATAAGATCGCGCTGGAGCTCGTCGATTTTTGAGATCTCGGAGGATGCGTAGTTAAGTGTCTTTGCCAGCTGTCTCGTTTCAGCGAAGCGTCCGCCCTCAAACTCCGTTTTGTATTCGCCCTTTGCAAGATTATTTGCCGATTCCGTTATGTTCTGTATAGGTTTGGCAAGCGATTTCGACATTATAAGAGCCGCTATCACTGAAATAAGTATCATCAGGACTGTAACGAGATAGGTGGTCTTCCTCAGCATTGAAATAGTGGTCTTGACCGGTGTTATCAGCGTGTTTACTATAAGGTAGCAGCCCTGGTTCGATTTCTCGTTTTTCAGTACGCAGCATATTATGACGACTTTCGTGTCCTGAGCAGTGCCCTCAGCGCTCGTGGTATATTTTCCGCCTTTAAGATTGGCATTCGTCTGCAGAAAATCAATTTCATTTCTTGAGAACTGATGTGCCATTCCTTTGTTGTTTTCATATACTATTCTGTAGTTGCGGTCCACAAGCATGTAGGAAAGCTCGTTGTCAGAAGCGAGATCGTCATATTTTTCCGTCAGCTCGACCAGGTTTTCCTCGGTTATCTCGTCGTACTCACAGAAATATTCCGACATTGTATCGGCCGTCTTTTCGGCTATTCCGATACGTTCATTTTCATAGAATCTGTTAAGGAAAAGGATCTGTGTGCCCCACAGAAGTGCCAGCGACAGACCGACGAGAAAAAGATAGCTCATCAGTATGTGGTAGCGGATGCGGAATCCTTTGCCGGGCGTCTTTCCCTCCCGTGGCCTGAATTTATTCAGCTTCAAACTTATACCCCATTCCGCGGAGAGTGATTATGAATTTTCTGTACTCGCCGAGGCTGTTACGGAGCATTTTGATGTGTGTATCAACTGTTCTGTCATCCCCGAAGAAGTCATATCCCCATACACTTTCCAGAAGTTTGTCACGTGACATTGCAAGGTTTCTGTTCTTGACAAGGAAGAAAAGAAGATCGTATTCCTTTGGTGTCATGGAAGTTTTCTGACCGTTTACATAGACCTCGCGGCCGGCCATATCTATTTCCAGTCCTTCAAACTTGAGTTTTTCGGAAGCCTGTCCGGCAGGAGATGCGTTTCTCTTCATTACTACCTTTATTCTTGCCATAAGTTCCTTCGGTGAGAACGGCTTTACAACATAATCGTCAACGCCAATCTCGAAACCGAAAAGCTTGTCATATTCCTCGCCTCTGGCTGAAAGCATTATTACAGGTATGTTCTTTATCTTTTTGATTTCCTTGCAGGCAGAATAGCCGTCAAGCTTAGGCATCATTACGTCCATTACTATAATATCGAAGTCGTTGTTTTTTACAGCTTCAATGGCCTGCATGCCGTCTTCTGCCTCTGCGACCTCATATCCTTCAAATTCAGCGTATTCCTTTACTACATTTCTGATGTTTGACTCGTCGTCTACTACAAGTATTCGGCCCATTTTTATACCTCCTGTATGATCCGGATGCTAAGGAAACGATGATTTATTCACTAATCAGCACGGATTTCCGGTTTGATCAGTGTTTCCCTAAGATCCTGCCGTCTCTGTTCTTATATGATACCTCATAAATGTGAATAGAGTGTGAAATCTGCTGAAAAATGCGATAAAAAAGATTTGAAATATCTTCTGAGAAAAGTAATAAAAAAGTATTGAAATATACATGATTTCATTGACAATGAGGATCGTTTTTTGGTATAATTAACACAGTAGTATACAAAATAAGTGCGTGACCGTACTGTACGGTCCGGCGCATCAGGGAGAATGATCACAACTTGGAAATTATGTTTTTTGAGGTCCTGTACCTCCTTTTATCAGCACTTCTGGTTGCTCTTTCGTTTCTGAATGAGAAAAGTGCCAAGTTTATTTTGCTTTTATATACATTATTTACTGCTGCCGCTATTCTTTACAGCCGGCACAGGCTCAATGTTCAGAGAAACGATGAGACCAACCTGAACAAAAAACGAATAGTATCACTTATGAATGCCATCAATTCATATGTTGTAATATGGTCCGAAGACGGAAACATGTTCCTTATGAACAACAAACTCAAGGAAATGCTCAAACCTGAGGTCCTTGAATGGCAGAGTCAGGACATACTTCCGATACTTTTCCCGCAGGGATTCGTCAATTACGGCAAGAGCGGAATGATGCTCTCCGGCGTCAAGGAATTCCCGCTTGAGTCAAGGTACGGAACCCTGTATGTAAGCTGGTCAAGTTCAGTTCTTATCTTCGGAAACGATGATACGGACAGAATGATAATTTCTATCGGTTTTGACATCACCGAGAACAAGGTCATCCGACAGCAGCTCAACAAGACTAACAATCTTCTCGCTGCCAAGGAAAAGCACTACTCACTTGCAATGAATCTTTCCGAGATCGGTATCATCCTCAATGAGCACTGCGATGAGTTTTTTACCATTTCAAAAGAGCTCATGGATATGCTCGGTATCCGCAGCGAGTCAATAAGGATCGATGACTTTATCGAGCTCATTCACAAGGACGACCGTATGATGTTCGAGTCGTATTTAAAGTCAGCACGTTCAAATACGCTCCGCATCGATCATTCCAACAGTATGGATCTCAGGATCCGTTCCTATGACGGCAAGTACAGATGGTACGCGTTCCGTTACAGGAATTCACCGAACGGCCAGTACGGCATGCCGGTAATAGGCGGTGCCATTATCGACATATCAAAGGACAAGGAAAAGGATTATCTTATCGAAAGAATGGCTTACATCGATGAGATAACCGGCATTTACAACAGAAACAAGCTCGTTATCAACGGCGCCGAGATCTACGAATGCTGCAAGATTCTTGAACTCTCATACTGGGTAATAGTTTTTGACATTGACAATTTTCACATTATAAACGACACCTGCGGTTATTCCAAGGGCAATCAGATGCTCAAGGAATTTTCCGATATACTATATAAAAAGAAGGGCAAAAGCGGTTTCGCAGCCCGTGTCGGAGGCGATAATTTCGCACTTATCGTCCAGGATTACGGCGATCCTAATGCTCCTATCGTGCTCGCACAGGAGATCCAGGAGGAGATCGCAAACATCGGCAGGGAACACGACTTCAAGCAGAATATTTCGTGCTCGGCCGGTTATTCAAGAATGCCTGCTGACGGCGAAGACTTTATAACCGTATTCGAAAGAGCGGAATTTGCACTTTCAACAGGTGACAAGAAGCGCTCACTTGTAATGTTCGACACAAGAGTGCACGACAGCATACTCAATACCGCGGCTCTTGAAAGATCACTTGCCGAGGCGATCGATTCAGGCGAGCTTGCACTTTACTATCAGCCTAAGATCTCTATCAAAACAAAAAAGGTCATGGGCGTGGAGGCTCTTATCAGATGGATCAAGCCGGACGGTACAGTTATTGCGCCGAAGTACTTTGTGCCGATAGCTGAAAACTCACACCTTATCACCAGAATAGGCGAATTCGTAATGGATGAGGCGTGCCGTCAGAACAAGATGTGGCAGAGCATGGGACTTCCTCCTATAGTAATGTCCATAAACCTTACATCTGAGGACTTCTACCAGAAGGATGTAAAGCAGTTTATTCAGGAAAAGCTGATGGAAACAGGCCTCGATCCTGAATGGCTTGAAATTGAACTTACCGAATCTCTTGCTATGAAAGATATCGACTTTGCCGTATCCCAGATGCAGGAACTCCGTGACATAGGTCTCAAACTTGCCATGGATGACTTCGGAACAGGATATTCATCACTAAGCTACATTCAGAAAATGCCTATCACGCTTCTTAAGCTCGACAAGTCGTTTATCACACTTATTGAAGATGACAACGTTGCCCGCGAGATAGTTTCCGCGATCATCAAGATAGCAAAGTCCAAGAGGATAAACACTATTGCCGAGGGCGTTGAGACAGAGGGACAGCTTAAGATACTCGAAGAACTTGGCTGCGATTTTATTCAGGGATTCCTGTTTGAAAAGCCGATGTGTGCTGAAGAGCTCACAAATTATTTAAGAAGATCTATGCTGCAGTAACAAGCGGCATACATTGTATATAACAGGCTGCATGAAGCAGCAGAATGGGGATGTAAATATGAAGAGAAGAATAGGTATACTTACAAGCGGCGGCGACTGTCCGGGACTTAATGCTACCATCAGAGGCGTAGCAAAGGCGTGTTTTGAATCATTCGGCGAGGAGAATGTTCAGATAGTCGGAATCCAGAACGGCTATTACGGACTTATCAACAATATCGCCAGAGAGATGGACCCGTCCGAATTTTCCGGAATTCTTACTCAGGGGGGAACTATCCTCGGCACTAAAAGACAGCCGTTCAAGATGATGACTGTAATAGGCGAGGATAACGTTGACAAAGTAAAGAACATGAAGCAGACATACAAGAAGCTGAAACTTGACTGTCTTCTTACTCTCGGCGGCAACGGAACTCACAAGACTTCCAAGCTTCTTGCCGATGAAGGTCTGAATATAATCGGTCTTCC
>CADAPI010000033.1:707-16766 GCA_902789705.1 uncultured Ruminococcus sp. | reverse complement strand
TACGGAACAGACGTAACTTTCGGTTTCCATACTGCAGTTGATATAGCAACTGACGCTATCGACAGACTTCATACAACAGCAGCAAGCCATTCAAGAATTCTTTTCTGTGAGATCATGGGCAACAAAGCCGGATGGCTTACAGTAAACGCTGGTATCGCAGGCGGTGCGGATGTAATTCTCATTCCAGAGATCCCGTACGACATCACCAAGGTTGCTGAGTCGCTTACAAAGCGTGCTGAATCAGGCAAGGGATTCTCTATTGTTGCAGTTGCTGAAGGCGCTTTCGACGTTGAGGAAGCAAAGATGAAGAAAAAAGAAAGAGCTAAGAAGAGATCCGAAGCAGGTATCCTTACAGCTACTTCAAGAATAGCAGCCCAGATACAGGCGGCTACAGGTATTGAATCAAGAGTATGCGTTCCGGGACATATGCTCCGCGGCGGTTCTCCGTCAGCATACGACAGAATACTTGCCACAAAGTTCGGCGTTCATGCTGCAGAACTTATAAAGAACGAAGACTACGGAAAGACTGTTGCGATGGTTAATTCCGTTGTTACAGCAAATAAACTTGAAGACATTGCAGGACTTACAAAGTTTGTTGATCCTGAAGGTCAGATAGTTCAGACAGCCAAGAAACTCGGTGTTTCATTCGGTGACTGATGTAATAAAATAAAAGAATTATAGTGAACGCATAATTAATTCATTTATATTGCCTTGCAGATCCGCAAACTACGTTTGCTCCCTGCATATCGGCTAATAGTAAACGAAAAATATATTTTTCGTTTACTATATGTCCTTCTGCATTTAAGGTGCGGAAGGGCATTTTTTTATGGAAACGCTGATTTATGAATAAATCAGCACAGAATTCTTTTATACAATTTTAGTGGAATATGCCTTCAGACATCTGCCCGAATCAGCATATTGACCATGCATTATCTATTGACAGATTAAAGAAAATGATGTAAAATTAAATTAAGAAAACGTATACATAATTAAAATGTATCACGTTTAATCAGTTTTTTAAGAAGAATGTCTCCGGTTCAGTACATGTCGGAGACTTTATTTCAGGATGAATATTGTAAAGGATGTTGATAACAATGGCTTCAGTTTCTTTCAGAAAAAGAGCAGTTGCTTTTACAGCTGCCGCAGCACTTTCACTCGGTGCAATAAATGTACTTTCTGATGCTGCCAGAAAAAATATCATAAACGCAGCTGACACAGCAAACTATGAATGGGATACACTCAGAATGGGCGGTGCCGGCTTCGTTTCAGGTATCGTTGCCGGAGACAAGGAAATGTATCTCCGTACAGACGTAGGCGGCGTTTACAGATACGACTACGAACAGAGCAGATGGGTACAGCTCTTCGGCTTTATCAATGAAGATGACCGCGGGCTTCTCAGCTGCAAGGGTATCGCTATTGACCCTACAGACGATATGACTGCTTACTTCCTCTGCGGATGCGCTTACTTCTCAGACGCAAAGACAGTTATCTACAAGACAACTGACGGCGGTAAGACATTTACAGGCGTTGATGTTACAGAACATATTCAGGTCCACGGAAACGGTGACGGACGTGAATGTATCGAACCTATCGCAGTTGACCCTGACAATCCGGATACTATCTACGCAGGCGGCGACGTTACTGCCGGCAAGTCAGCGCTTATCAAGTCAACAGACGGCGGTAAGTCATGGAAGCCGGTTGAAGGCTATGATGCGCTCGGTCTTTTCTCAGGCGAACTCAAGTATCCTTCATGGACAGACCACATGGTAAGAGGAACAGAACCGGCCAAGCTTTACAACGAACAGAACGGTATCGGCTGTATTTACATTGAAGGCGGCAAGGTTTATGTCGGCACTTCAGTAAAGGGCGAGGCAAACGTTCACGTTGCAAGTGTCAAGGACGACAAGTTTGAAGCTGTAAAGGCTCTTCCGAACGACAATTATCCGCTTTCCATCACAAGTGACCACAACGGAAATCTTTTCTTCACATATATCGGCGGTCTCGCTTTTGCGGGTGCTTCCGGCGGCGCCTATAAGTACAATATCGCTTCAGGAAAGGCTGAAAAGCTTACCGTATCCGATAACTCTATTGGTATGATCGAAGTTGACAAAAAAGATCCGAACAAGATGTTCGCACGTACATGTGGTATGTGGTCAGATCAGTGGTTCGGCGATGAATGGGTACAGGACGATCCTTCAACTCCTGAAAATGAAGGTACTATCGGCTGGGGCGACCACTTCTTCCGTTCATCTGACGGCGGTAAGACATGGGAGGATATTACTCCTGGTGCAGGTCCGACAGATTACTCTACAGGCACAGGCGTAAAGAACTTCATCTCACTTCCGCTTGCTACAAACGGCTATGACTGGGCATACGGCAAAGCTTGTCACTGGGGAAGCAGCATCATTATCGACCCAAGAGACAAGGAGGGCGACAGACTTCTCCTCACTTCCGGTAACGGCGTTTTCGCCTGCGACAATGCGTGGGATGAAAAGGGCATCCAGTTCTACTTCCAGCCTGACGGTGTTGAGGAATGCGTAAGCCTTGACTTCTTCAGCACAGCTGACGGTCTTGACCTCTCTGCTATCGGTGACTATGACGGATTCGTTCATACAAATCCGAATGAAGTGCCTCAGCAGTACAATCCGAATATGGGTTCTACATCCGCTATCACAGTTTGCCCTCAGAACACAGACGTATGGGCAAGAACTGCAAACGGTGACGGAAACAACACAGGAAGCGGCTACTATACACTTGACCGCGGCAAGACATGGAAGGCATTCAAGCCGGCATGCACAGGCGGTAAACTTGCTATAACTGAGCTTTCAAAGGGCAAGTACAGAGTTATCAATACAAGTCCTAAGGGCGGTGCGTCCTATTCTGATGACTGGGGTGCAACATGGAAGGACTGTACAGGAATACAGGCTTCAAAGGGAGCGTATGCACTTGTGGATCCTGATGATCCGAAGATCGTGTATGCTACAGGTGCACAGTACAATGAATACTGGTCATCTGATATGTCCAAGAAGGAACCTACATACGATGAAGCTCATTATTCATATTTTGTTAGTGAAGACTACGGTGCTACATTTAAAGAAACACGTATCTGCCCTTATAACTGGGAGCTTACATGGAAGTTTGAACATACCGGCGATCTTGCTTATGTCGGCAATGGTACTGTTGCTCTTGCCGGTGCAAACCACGGACTCTACCTCATTTCCGACAAGGGTGCAAAGGTAGAAAAGCTTGACAGCGTTGCATATGCAAAGTGCGTAGGCTACGGCGCTCCTGAAAAGAAGGGTGACGTAAACACACTCTTTATCTACGGCAAGCCGAAGGATTCAGATCCTGAAGGTATCTACCGTTCACAGGATGCCGGCAAGACATGGGTATGCATCAACACAGATCATCTCTACGGCGGTACAGGTAACGGTAACTACCTCGTAGGCGACATGGACGAATTCGGCAAGGTTTACATGTCAACCGTAGGATGCGGTATCGTATACGGCCAGATAAGCGACGGGAGCCCGAAACCTAAGCCTACTGCAAAGGCTTCTCCGTCTCCTACAGTAAAACCTACTGAAACTGCAAAGCCTACAGTAAAACCTACTGAAACAGCCAAGCCTACAGCAGAACCAACTGAGTCAGCTTCACCTACATCAAAGCCGACAGCATCACCAACAGCATCTCCGACATCTACAGCTACTGCAAAGACAGGTGAGATCGTAACAGGTGACATCGACTTCAGCGGTAAAATAGACGTTACCGACCTGACAACACTTTCACTTTATCTCCTCGGTGACAAGGATCTTTCCGAAGATGCTCTGAAGGCAGCAGATACTGACGGCGACGGAAAGGTTGCCCTTACAGACCTTGCAACTCTCAGACAGTACATCTCAAAGAAGATCACAAAGCTTGGAAAATAATTAAGCGAAAACACTGATTATTTCATAAATCAGCTGGGGTGCGGAGCGAAGCCCCGCACCCCGATTAACAATGTAAAATAAACTGCAAGCCGCTTATTTACGGACGATGTAAATAAGCGGCTTTTTTCTTGTGGTATTGACAACTTTATATAAAAAATGGTAAAATGGAATAGACGTTAAAGAGATTTTTTTGATTAATGTAACGCTGATCTATTTATATAACAGCGTGGGGCACGGGGCGAAGCCCCGAATCCTTCCAATTCGGAAATCCGGCGAAGCCGGATTTCCGGGTTGATCAGTGTTCTTAATAAAACAGAAATCATTATTGAGAAAGGGACCAAAACAGATGCTGAACTGGCGTACACCGCAGGCGGAAGATATTGATCTGCTTTATCAGTATACGGAAAAGGCAGGCGCATTTTCAAGTGATGCATCGCCTGTAAATGTTTTTCTTCTGAAGGAAAAATACAATATCAGAATAGCCGAGCAGGACGGATTTCTGTTCCGTAAATATTCCGGGACGAATATACCGGGAAGAAACGGCATTGCTTTTCCTCTCGGAGAGGGAGACATCAGTCATGCCATAGAGCTTGCAGTCAGAGACCGTCATGAACGAGGCAGGGTTCCTGAATTTATTTTTCTTACCGAAGAACAGAGTGAGATCATTCATTCTCTAACCGGATACGAGATGCAGACTGACCGCGGAAATTCCGATTATCTCTATACCGCTGACCATCTGGCAGAGCTTACGGGTTCAGATAACAGAAAAAAGAGAAACCGCGTTAATCGTTTTGAACGGCTTTATCCGGGTATGCGTATGCAGGTAAGTACGTCGTTTGAAGAAAAATTCTGCGTTGATCTTCTGAAAGTTGAAGAACGCTGGTTTGAAGACCAGGAAGAAAGAGAGGATTCCGCCTTTGTCGAACGTCAGGAGATATATGACGCATGCAGATACTGGGAAGCCCTCGGACTTATCGGAGCGGTGGTTTATTCTGAAGATGACACACCTGTTGCAATGACGATAGCATCAAAAATATCTGAAGGCGCATTTGATATCCATTTCGAGAAATGCTACGGCGAGTATGCGCAGGCAGGCGGTTTTTCATATATAAACAAGTGCTTTGCCGGTCATTTACGGCATGAAGAAGGAGCACACTGGATAAACCGTGAGGAAGATATCGGTCTGGAAGGCCTCAGACGTGCGAAGATGGCTTATAATCCGGATCAATTGCTGACGAAATATCACTGCCGCGAGGCTTAAAAACAGGGAGCGCTGATTGTTCATAAATCATGTGAGATACGGGTCAAAGCCGTATTTCGGTTTGCAAAGCGCTTCTCTGACAGTTTGATCATAAGGAGAATATATAATGTTAAGCAAGGTACTTAAAAAAGAAGTCTGCGCGGAATGCAGATTCTGCTGTTCGTTCCGCAGACAGAGTCTCTGGGAACTGCCGAAACTTTCGGCTCAGTTTATGGAGAAGTACAGGACAAAGAGTGACGGAAGCGAGATCAGATATATCGTTTCAGATAAAGGTGACGGCGTGACCGATCTGCGTGACTTATATCAGACTGATGATCCTTCTGAAGAAGTGCCGTGTCCTTTCCTCGATGCTCAGAAGGGATGCATCCTTCCGGCCGAAGACAAGCCTTTTGAATGCAGTGCGTGGCCGCTTCGTCTTATGCGCATGGAAGACGATTCACTTAAAGTATGTCTTACGCCGACCTGTCCTTCGGTAAATCAGGTCTCAGTCGATATTCTGAAGGATGAAACAAAAGCGTCCTGGCATGAACTTATGGAAAACTATGCGAAGGATCACCCGTATATCATAATGGATTATAAGGAAGGATATATTCCGCTGGAATGATATATCCGGTTTCCGGATGTGATGAACGATATGCAGAAAACAAACGAAGTCTGAGAATCTGCGTGGTGTAAATAAAAAACGGAACAGAAGACTGTTAAAAACAATTTTCTGTTCCGTTTTATTTTGTATTCGTAACGCAGTCGATTATAAATTTCATCACGTATGAAAGTCTGCATTAAAATTCATATCATTATCCATTTTTCCGCAGCTTATAATTTTTTTCTCCGGATCGTATTTCATCATTATGACCGGCCTACTGAAATCAATGCTTTCAGCATCGTTTGTAAATGTAAGGTCAGAATCCGTATATATCGAAACAAAGCTTTCCGTAATGGACATGTCGTGGTGGATACCGGTGTAGTCAGGTATATAGACCGTGGTTCCGTCTTCGAGTGTGTCGAAGTAGTCAGATGAAACGGCATCGGAAAAAGCTCTGTACCTTGCAAGTTCGGTTCTGAAGTAACAGTTCCATGCTGCGTTGTTTACAGTCGATACAAGTGAAACAGTAAATACTGCTGTACTTAAAATGACGACGCTCACTTTACTGTTCTTTTTTACTATGCATTTAAGAATGATTATAAACAGCGGAACAAGGAAAAAGTAACTGTAGAATGAAGTGACGTATGAGTAGCTTCCACTTTCAGTCCATTCCGTGTATTTAGGAGTAAAGCTGATTATCAGGTTAGGTATCACGATTCCTGCAAGGCAGTAAATAATAAGAACGCTTTTTTTCTGTTTTATACTGATCTCCGGAAACAGTATTCCGAAAGAAACGGCAGCCGCAAGGGGAGCTGTGAGCATCCATGGCTTAAGTTCGCTTAAGATTTCTGAAACCGGAACGTAGCCTTTTATGAGCATCGCTGCAGCAGGAAGTCCCGGAACCATGCCGAAAGAGTAGCGGAACATCGTTATAAAACTCTGAGGAATATTATCGAAGGCGAGTACCGAACCGGAGTAATCAGAAGGGTATGATCTGCGCCAGAGATAATATAAAAGCACGTATGCTGCCAGAAAAGCAAAGTTAATAAGGTTATCCTTTATAGCTTTAATAACTTTCCCTGAAAACTTTCCTTCATTTTTAAGGAATGCAGTAAGTAAAAAAAACAGTATGTACGCAGTGCAGGCTTCATAGAGAAGCGAAGCAGCTGTGAGAAGTGCAGCACCTGCGATCAGCCTTTTTTTATCTTTCCGTTCAGGATAATATTTTGTGAACAGACCCAAAGCGAACAGTACCATACCAGATGGTATCTGATGACCGATGATATATGAAACAAACAGATTGTGCTGGTTTGAGATACATGCAAAGGAAATGAAAAGTATGCATGAAAGAAGGCCGGCGCGTTTTGTGATATTATTCTTTACAAGGTAATAAAGCCCGGCCATATCAAATAAAACAGCCCCTGCCGAAAAAACTCTTACTGTAAGAGGACTTTTAAAAAAGTAGGGGATGTAAAGAAGAAAGGTCAGGGGGATGTGGCCGACCCTGCCATGTTTTGCGTCATCCACGGCGGTCTGCCACAGGTTTCCCCTCTGGACCTGCATATATGTTAGAATGTCGTCATGTACAGTGAATACCGAATCGGCTGTTATCAGAAAAAACGATGCCACGCACAGGACGAGAGTAATGATGCCGAAAGATACGGCATTTTTTCTGATAAATTCCACCTTATCTTCTGCGCTGTCCCTTGATCACTATACCGATGATCTTCGGGCCGGCATGTGAAGCGATAGTTGATCCTATCTTCACAGTTCTTTCCGGAGGATAGCCTACTGCTTTCGTGATCTCCTTCTTAAACGCAGCAGCTTCATCAGGAAGACATCCTTCAAGCAGAATGTACGGTGTCTGCGGGATCATACAGTTCTTTGAAATATCGATAAGCTTCGGAATGATAGCCTTTTCACCGCGAACCTTTTCAGTAACCTTAGAATCACCGTCAATTATAGAGATAATAGGCTTAAGACCGAGAAGCTCACCCATAAACGCAGCACCTGCTGAAACACGGCCTGAACGCTTTACGTAGTCGAGTGTGTATGAAACGAAGTGAACTTCAGTACAGCTGATCCATTCTTCAATAAAAGCTATGATCTCTTCAGCTGAACATCCTCTGGCAGCCTTTGCAGCAGCTTCGATAACAGGATAGCCGTAGGTGAAAGTATAGTTGAGTGAGTCGATGACTGTGATCTTAAACTTATCCTTTGCTTCAGGATGGTTTTCGTAGAATTCATCCCTTGATTTCAGTGCGTTGTTGTATGTTGATGATCCTGTTGATGAAATGGAAACATAAATAAGATCTTTTATGCCTTCGTTATAGAACTGTTCGTATTTTTCTGCGAACTGGTCCGGTCTTACCTGTGAGGTCTTCGGAAAATCAGTACATGAAGCCATTTTCTCATAGAATTCATCAGGTGTGAAATCAATTCCGTCAACATATTCCTTTCCGTCTATAACTACGGTAAAAGGAAGAACACACACACCGTATTCATCAGCAAGCTTTATGTCTATGTCTGAAGCAGAGTCAGTCATTATTTTAATTTTACTCATTCGTATCACATCTTTCCTTGAATTACTTTCCAGGGAATCACTGGCTTTACCGCGGTGATCTCCGGTTTATCATTAGTATTTTGTAAGTTTTCCTTCGGAACTTAAGTGAGGATATCCCCACTGCCTTAATACTTCATATGCACCGATGGCGACAGAGTTTGAAAGATTAAGGCTTCTGAGTGTATCACGCATAGGAATGCGTACACATTTGTCCATGTTTTCATAAAGTATCTTTTCATCAATGCCGGCATCTTCGCGTCCGAAGATAATGTAGACATTGTCCTCAGGGTAAGTGACATCACTGTGATTATGCTTTGCCTTAGTGGTGAAGAAAAAGAAATTACCGCTGTTCCTTGCAAAGAAGTCGTCAGTGTTTTTATAGTATGTTATGTCGAGCTTGTCCCAGTAGTCAAGGCCCGCACGCTTGAGCTTTTTGTCATCTATCTCAAATCCGAGAGGTTCAACAAGATGAAGCGAAGCACCGGTAACAGCGCATGTCCTTGCAATGTTTCCGGTGTTCTGCGGTATCTGCGGCTCGAAAAGAACTATATTAAGTTTGTACATTATAAAACCTGCTTTTTTAATATTATGGAAACTCTGATTTATTCATAAATCAGAGTGGGGCTTCGGGGCGAAGCCCCGCAAATCCCACCTCCGGAAATCCGGCGAAGCTGGATTTCCGGTTTAATCAGTGTTTCCTTATAAACTAATATTTTTAATTATACCATAAGAGGAGGGAGAAAACAAGATTACGTTAAGACGTTCTTAAGAAAATATTAAGCCACAATACTGCGGTTCTGTGTTATAATAATATCATAACAAAAATAAAAGAACGGAGAAACAACAATGCTGAAACTGATAATACTCGTCCTCGAGGTGTTTTTACTTATACTTTTTATAATGCCGTTGCCGGTCATTAATCCGGGAAATGCAGCCGGAATGGTGATCTGTTCCCTTCTTATTGCGGTCACAATATTCCACAAGTCTTTTTTCAGAATGTTAAAAAGCATCTGGGCACACGGTGGAGCAGGACGCGGGGTTATAATTGCTCTGTCTGTATTTGTTACAGCCTGTGTGCTTTATGCCGGAGTGCTTTCCTTTAAAATGTACAAAGCGATGTCAGATGAGCCTCAAAAGACGGAGCTTATCGTTGTGCTCGGCTGTCAGGTAAGAGGCGAAACACCTTCCCGCATGCTCAGACACAGACTCGATACAGCTTACGAGGCTATGCAGAAACATCCGGAAGCGCTGTGCGTAGTATCAGGAGGGAAGGGGAGCGATGAGCTTATTTCCGAAGCAGAGGCGATGCGCCGGTATCTTGTTGCAAAAGGTGCGGATGAAAGCAGGATCGTGATGGAGGATAAGTCAACAAATACTTTTGAAAATATCAAGTTTTCATTTGAACTTACCGATAAACTGGGATACGACCGCGACATTACCATAGTCACAGACGGCTATCACCAGTACCGCGCAGGACTGATCGCCCGAAAGCAGGGGGCAGAGAGTGTAACAGCATACTCGGCACCTACAGAGTTAAAGTTCCGGGCAACATACTGGGTGCGCGAGTGGCTCGGCCTCAGCAGATTCTTCGTCCTTGGAAGATAATATAAATCAGCGTGGGGTCCGGGGCGAAGCCCCGCAATCTCCCCACCCGGAAATACGGCGAAGCAGTATTTCCGGTTTAATCAGTGTTTCCCTGATATGTATGAGTTACTGAAAATAAAAAACAGGGTGCTTTCAGAAAATTCCGGAAGCACCCTGCTTTTATATGAGTTTATACTGTCTGTTTAAGATAAGTATGGCAGTTTATCAGCAAACGCCCTGAGCCTTCATAGCTTCAGCAACCTTGAGGAAGCCTGCGATGTTAGCACCAGCCATGTAGTTGCCTTCCATGCCGTATTCCTTAGCTGTGTTGTTGCAGTTATTGAAGATGTTTGTCATGATGTCCTTGAGCTTCTTGTCAACTTCTTCAAATGTCCATGAAAGTCTTTCGCTGTTCTGGCTCATTTCGAGACCTGAAACTGAAACGCCGCCTGCGTTAGCAGCCTTAGCCGGACCGTAGAGGATCTTGTTGCCGAGGTATGTGTTGATAGCATCCGGGTTAGAAGGCATGTTAGCACCTTCAGCAACTGCGTATGCACCAGCAGCAACGATGTTCTTAGCGCCTTCGCCGTTGATTTCGTTCTGTGTAGCACATGGAAGAGCGATGTCGATCTTGATGAGACCAGCATTTGACTTGAGTGTCCATACGCTGCCTTCGTGGTATTCAGCGTTCTTGTGTGATGTTCTCTTTGTGTATTCTGTAAGTCTTGCTCTTTCAACTTCCTTGAGCTGCTTGAGAAGAGCGAGGTCGATTCCGTCAGGATCGTAAACGTAGCCGTTTGAGTCAGAAACTGTAACTACCTTAGCGCCGAGCTGTGTAGCCTTTTCTGTAGCGTAGATAGCAACATTGCCTGAACCTGAGATAGCAACTGTCTGGCCCTTGAATGACTTGCCGTTAGCAGCGAGCATGCAGTCTGTGAAGTAGCAGAGACCGTAACCTGTAGCTTCTGTTCTTGCGAGTGAGCCGCCCCACTGTAAGCCCTTACCTGTGAGAACGCCTGTGAATTCGTTTCTGATTCTCTTGTACTGGCCGTACATATAACCGATTTCTCTTGCGCCTGTACCGATGTCGCCAGCAGGAACGTCTGTGTCAGCACCGATGTGCTTGCAGAGTTCTGTCATGAAGCTCTGGCAGAAACGCATAACTTCAGCGTCTGACTTGCCCTTAGGATCGAAGTCAGAACCACCTTTACCGCCGCCCATAGGAAGTGTTGTAAGTGAGTTCTTGAGGATCTGTTCAAAGCCGAGGAACTTAAGGATGCTGATGTTTACAGATGGGTGAAGTCTGAGACCGCCCTTGTAAGGTCCGATTGCAGAGTTGAACTGGATTCTGAAACCGCGGTTTACCTGTACCTTGCCGTTGTCGTCAACCCACGGTACTCTGAAGATGATCTGTCTTTCAGGTTCAACGATTCTGTCGAAAACGCCTGCTTCGATGAGATCCTGTCTCTTTTCAGCAACTGGTTCGAGAGTTTCGAAAACTTCTGTAACAGCCTGAAGGAATTCAGGTTCGTTAGCGTTACGAGCTGCAACCTTATCGAGTAAGTTCTTTAAGTATTCATTTTTGATAGCCATTTTAGAAAATCCTCCTAAAAAATTTTTACTTGTTACTACAAGTGATTTTTTCTCTGAATCACTCACGAAAATAATTATAAAATATCTCAGGAAAAAAATCAAGTAAAAAATCAGAAAAAAATTGAAAAACATGAAATTTTTCTGTCAGATATTAGAAATTCATCGTCAGGCAAGTTGCAGGAAAATTATATCAGTGTTGCAAATGTACGCAGATACGGGATTCAGAGCGCCTTGCCTGTTCATTCAACTAAATCCGATGTTTGCAGATAAAAGATTACAAAAAGGTTACAGATTTTTGCAAGTCGGGACTTCTCAACTTGCATGATTGGATTTTAAGGGAAATCAAGGAATTAAATAGAGTTGTTTCCGTGCCGTGAACATGTGTTTTTTTATAGCTTCCGGAATTCTTTCCGGATATGACTATAAACTGTACATTATGTATATAGATAGCACTTGCCGGTACGTGAAAATTTTACTTGACACCCGCTTTACAAATGTGTAAAATAGAATAGATGAGTAAGCTGTACGGTAGCATGATCGCTTCAGGTCATGAGGAAAGTCCGGGCATCGCAGAGCGGGGCAGCTGCTAACGGCAGCCGGAGGCGACTCCAGGGCCAGTGCAACAGAGATATACCGCCGGTTTTTCCGGTAAGGGTGGAAAGGCGAGGTAAGAGCTCACCAGAGTGCAGGAGACTGTACTGCTATGTAAACCCTGTCCGATGCAACGTCTATTGGTACAGCCTGTCTTAACATCTGCTCGGTGGACAGTCTGTAATGACGGCTTGAGGCCTGCGGCGACGCAGGTCCTAGATAAATTACCGTACACGACAGAACCCGGCTTACAGGCTTACTCATTTTAATTTTTGATTATCCGGAAGGAAGAACATAATTTGAGTAAAAAAAAGGTTGCCTGTATTTTTTCAGTCATAGCTGTTCTGGTGATCGGAGCTCTTGCAGGTCTCTACTTTATTGTTATTAAAAAGAATAATGAGACTGAATATGCGAAAATCAGAGAGGGAATGAAGATAATCGAGAACGCATCCATTCCGGGCGTTTCCGTTTTTGTTCCTGAAGACTATGTAAAGACTGATGATCAGGACATTATAAAATACGTTAAGGACGAAAGAAAGACAGATGAAGGCACCGAATACGGCGCGCAGGTTTTTCTTACATCCGAAAAAGTTGACAATGACGTTGTAAATTATGCTTATAACGCAGTCAGAAAATATGAAAACATAACCGATTCATTCAATATAAGAGAAGAAAGAGACGAGGAGATCGGCGGTGCTCCGGTTCATATCGTCCGCTTTGACTACGGCCTTTCGCTTGACAGCGGAAACAAAACATTTTCAGCACTTTCCGCATATATGTTAGGCAACGGCAGATCCTACGTTCTTACCTGTATTTCCGGTTCTGATGATTTCCCTAAGTATGAAGAGGACTACAACAGAATATACAAAACAATGGCTCTTGTTGAGGAAAAAGTAAAATCAAATTAATATCCGGAAATATGGTTTTGCCGTTTTTCCGGCTGGAGAGACTGCGGGGCTTCGCCCCGTACCCCACTGATTTATAAATTAATCAGTTATTCCAATAAAAAAAACACAGTGACCGCAAAACGAATTTGCGGTCACTGTATTTTTTTGGAGATCATCTATGACATAACTGTCAGTCATGTGAAAAAAGCTGTTTTGAAAACACTGATCAAACCGGGGAATACTGCGGGGCTTCGCCCCGTGTCCCGCGATTATTTATGAATAGATCATCGTTTTCTCAGGTGAATAATATCAGATCGAGAGAATTTATCACTCCGTCACCGTTTATGTCAAAGTCTGTGGTGTAATCAGCTTCAGGCAAAAGTAAAATGTAGTTTGTCAGGCTGTTTCTGAATTCACTGTTTCTGATAACCTCTTCGCCTTCCTCAGGCTCAGTTACTGTAACATCGAATGAAATACTGGAATATCCGTAAACAACGGTAACTGTCTGTTTTCCAGGTGCTGTGAAGTCGTAGAATGCAGTAAGTTTTGCGGTGTCAACATTTGCGATCTCACGGTTGTTGAGGAAAAACTTTATTCCGGAAAGATCAAGAAATTCATCAGTGTAGTATTCAGTTCTTGCTGCTGTACAGTCAAGTGAGAATACTATGTTTCTTTCGACGGTGTTTAAGTCCGTGTCGCCAGTGATCCTTTTCAGTTCCCAGAACTGGTTATCGAGTGCTTCATATTCCGAAACAGATGCTTTTCCGTCTGTGAATGCGAGTACCTGATTTGTGTCTGCCGGATCACATATAGTATAAAGGTCGTTGATCTCAGTGAGAATGCTCCATTCAGTGTTTTCTGAAAAGTCGTTTTCAAGGAAGAAAACACCTTCTTCTGTTCTGGCAAGAACAAGATCTGAATAAACTGAACAGATCCTGTAATTACCGTCTTCAAGAGGTTCAAATCTGAAGTTCTGGCGAACGTCGGAAGAGTTTCTTGCATTTAAAGCAGGATCCGCTTCGTCAGTGCGTGTAATAAAATCTTCTGAAAAACCGGATCTTATTCTGAAAGCATCTCCGTAAAATCTGCCTTCAGTATCATCCGGGTAAATATATCCTAATAGTCTGTAGCCTCTGCTTTCCCATGTGGCATCAGACATTTCCTCGTAGCTTGTGAAAAGTGCGCCGCCGTACTGCGATTCAGAGATAAGAACTGTATTTCCGTCTTCCGAAACAGATTCTGCTACTGATACATGTCCGGTGTAGTTGTCATACCTGTCGAAGCATTTTACTGAACCCGGCCTTGCTTCGCATCCGTACGAATAAGCGTGTGAATTTCTGTTTTCACCGTACCATCTGCCTGCATTGTTGCGGCTGAGTGCCGGTGCTTCCCCTGTTATTTCAAATATGCGTCCCCACGCATAGGCTGTACAGTTAGGCATTTCACAGTGGAATGTGTTGTACGGATTTTCGGTACTGTAGTAGTAGCGGTATTCCGGAGCTTCCTCATTCTTTTCAGGAGCTTCAGTGCGGATCTCAAACTGTGTTTCATAAGCTGATACAGCCGGTGCAGCAGCGGAAAAAACGATTGCTGCAGATAAAAAAGAAGATAATACTGAACGTAAGTGAATGTCCATAATTTTTTAATCCCTTCGGTAAGTTTCTGTGGTGCGGATTTTTTATCAGGAAACGCTGATCGGCCGACAGTTCATTTTTATTATCGGATTGGCGTTTTCCTTATGTTCTTATGATATACTTCTCCTACGTATTTGTCAATAACATTAACAAAGTTCATATAAAATTTGTTTAAATCAACAGTTATGAACTGTACTAATTCAGCGATTGCACATAAATGAAATCATAAAATATGGCATGGATTCAAATATTTGGATTGTGGAAAATCCACAAAAACATAATAGACGGATTTCGAATTTCTGTGAACACTTACAGTAAAACAAACAGGGAGTAATGAAATTTTACATGAGTGCTTAAAATACTCCGGCTTAATTCAGCGATAGCTAGCTTGGCGAAACACTGTTTAGAAAATCCAGCTTAATCAGAGTGGGGTGTGGGGCGGAGCCCCGCCACCTCCCCCTCCAGCAATCCGGCGAAGCCGGATTGCTGACTAAATCATTGTTTCCTTAATGGAAAATGTAAGTTTTATTAGAATTTCATTAATTCAGTTGCAATTGATCACAAGTAACTTTATAATAGATAACAGAGTTCAATAAAAGAGAGGTTTTTTTATGTCCGAAAACAAATGGTTAAGAAGAACAGCAGCGGTTCTGACAGCTGCATTAATGCTGATTCCGTGCGCAGGATGTTCAGGGAGTAGTGCTTCATCAGGAGGCGGAGAAAACACTTCTTCCGCATCAGACCAGAATAACGCTTCTTCGGTAAAGCTGCCGAAACGAGCTGCAAAGCTTACTGATGAGCAGAAAAAGGATGCGTCCGATAAAAATATTTCAGAAGAACGTTTCTGCACTGACAATGAACAGATCACAAAAGTTGCCGAAGATCTTCTGAAGCAGTACTGTGACGGAATGACAGAAGCCGATCATGACAAGTGTTTTGATGTGTTTCCGGCATTCTATAAAAAGGCAGTAGAAAAAGAAAACAGTGAATGCGGTGATACAAACGAGCAGTATATGCAAAGTATAAAGGAAGGCTTTGCAGATTCATACGGTGATGATTTTTATATTTTCCCGACGGTAACTTCTGTGCTGCAGCTCAGTGACGAATCCCTTGAGGGGACCGAAGAAAGACTGAAAAAGTCATTTGGCGGAGATATCAGCCTTGATGATCTTTACTATGTATACTTTAATGAGAATGTACGCGGATCAAAAAACAAATCTTCAGATGCACTCGAATTTTTCATTCTTGTGATGGATGAAAACTGCTATCTTTACGATGATTACTATGAAACTGCTGATGAGGAAAATAACGGAGCAGTAAAAGAGACAGAAGAAAAAGCGAACAGCTAAGGAATAAAAGGGGCAGAAAGAAATGGACAAGACAATAGCGAACAAACTTATAGCTTTAAGAAAACAGAACGGATTTTCACAGGCTGAT
>CADAPI010000033.1:0-678 GCA_902789705.1 uncultured Ruminococcus sp. | reverse complement strand
GGCAAGACTCGGAACTGATGTTCCGACCGTTGCCGGATGGGAGAGTGCAGATATCTCACCTGATACGGAAAATCTTCTTAAAATAGCAAAACTGTACGGTATTTCACTGGACAGGCTGTTTGAACTGAATTCAGATCCTGTGAACCAGCGTTCGACCATCTCGCTTGACAAGAATGCAGGGGAGATATATCCGAACGCAGCTCCTGAACCTCAGAAAACACCTGAACCTCAGGAAGCGTTACCGTAATGGTCCGACTCTCTTGATCGAGTTCGAATACTATGTCATCTATTACGTATCCAGCTCTGATCGTACCTTCATAGTCAACTTCAATTCGATTTCTCGTAAAACCAACATCCCACGCGATGAACTTTGCACAGTCACTTTCTACTGCGACTCCTGAATAGTCATAAGCTACGGTTGTAATTTCTCCTACCTGACGCATAGCGGATTCTATTTCTACCATAGTTACAACACTGCTCTCTTCTGGATTTTCATGGGAATTGATTATCTTCCCTTCTAGAACCTTATCTGACAGGATGTCTATCTGGGAGTTTTTATCGGTTATTCCCAGATAGGATATGAGATCCGATGCCCTAACCCCACTCATGCCTAATCCAATTACTACGATGGCTACTGTGTTAACCACACAAAGTGTGTTCAACATGCGATTAGTATTT